>CBQZLL010000204.1:0-5744 GCA_967749945.1 uncultured Frankiaceae bacterium | reverse complement strand
CCACTGCTCCTCAGCGACGCCGCGGAGGCGGTCGGACCGCGCGTCGAGGCCACTCGCGCGGGTGGCGGCGCGCTCCGCCCGGTCCTCTTCGACGGCCGCGGTGGGCCGGGGCGTGTCGTCGACGGCCAGTTCGACGTCGCAGCCGGCGGCACGCAGCGCGGCCGCCGTGGCGTCGACGACGTCTTGGCGGACGGCCCGGTCGCGGCTGCCGCGCAGGTACCAGCCGACCGCGGGTGACCAGCGGAAGCCGTGCTGCTTGAGCACCGGCCCGGCCGTGTCGCCGCGGCTGGTGCCGGTGACGGTCGTGCCGTCGGCGCGGGTGTGGCTGAGCCGGATCGTCATACGCCCGCCTCCCTCTGCCACTGGTCGGTGGCAAGCGGGACGACGCGCGTTCCGACGTCGAGGAGGTAGACACGGATCTCCCCGGTGGCGTGGGTGGTGTGCAGGCCGTAGAGCGCGTGGTTGCCGATCCTGCCGTCCCAGGCGACCGCGGCGAGCGGGGGCAGCCCGTAGGCGCAGGCGGTGGTGGTGATGATGATGATGATGGCGAGGGCGGGCAGGACGGGGATGGCCGGGCCGTCGGGCGGCGGGTCGGTCCAGGTGAGGGTGTCGATCGCGGCGTCGATCGCTGCCTTCTGCGCCTCGGTGGTCGTGTGGGCCGCGCCGACCTTGAGCCAGGTGCGGCGCGGCACCCGTCCGGCCAGGTGGATGGCGTGGTCGGTCATCGGCGCGCCCGCTTCCCGGTCACGGTCGGCGCCGGCGTCGGCGTCGGCGTCGGCGGGTTGAACGTCTCGAACAGGACCGGGACGCGGCGCATCTTCGCGGCCACGACGCACAGCCCGTCGTAGTAGTGCCGGTCGAGGTGGTCGGCGACGTCGTACACCTCGTGGCCGAGCTCGTGGACGAGCAGCGCGTCGACGGACTCCGGGTCGGGGTTCTCGAACCAGTTCTTGCCGAGCCGGCCGACGTTGAAGCTCATGACCCGCCGGTCGGGGCTGTAGGTGGCGGCGGCGTTCGACTGCGGCCGGTTGGTGCACCGCGCGGTGATCTCGACACCGAGCGCGTTCCGGGCCACGACGACGGCGTAGTCGAGGATGCGCTGCATTGCCGCAGTCGGCTCGTAGGTCTCGGTGTCGGCGTCGGTCAGCTCTTCTCGGGCGCGGCTCGGGGTGACCTGGCCGGCGGGCCTGAGCAGCTCGGGGTCCTTCGCCCGGACGACGGCCCACTGCCGGCCGGACAGCGTCCGCGGCCCGACGACGGGCAGCCCCGCGGCGGCGGCTTCCTTGTGCGCCTGCGGGTCGGACGGGTCGTAGACGACGGCGTTCTGTCCGTGCCGCCCGTCGTAGACGGCGCGCAGCGCCTCGGCGCTGATCCGCTCGTCTTCGAGGGCGGGCGAGATCCAGGCGGCGGTGAGCTGCTCGGGGGTGAGCGTGTCGTGGATCGCGTTGAGGACGGTGACGCGCAGCGTCCCCAGGTAGCCGGGAGTGACGTTGTTGCGCTCGAAGTTGACCGGGACCTTCTGGCCGACGTCGACGTGCAGCGGCCCGTCCCAGTCGACGACCGGGATGCCGAGCTCGTAGATCATCGGCGTCTCGCCGCCGGCGACCGGGTGCAGGCCGACCGTGGTGGCCCGGGTGGTGCGCTTGAGCACGCCGTCGGCGTCGGCGACCTCGGTCGGGAGCTTCACCCGGCAGGTCGCGGCGGGGGTGCGGGGGGCGATGCGCTCGCCGTTGTAGCTGAGGCGGACACGTTTCGGCACGATCAGCCGCCGGATGAGCTCGGCGACCTCGGCGACGTCGCTGTCGGACAGGTCGATGTCCGCCTCGAACACCGACCCAACAGAGGTGGCGAGCTCGGGCGCGTCGTGGCGACCGTCGGTGTCGAAGACGACGGCGCCGCCCACGGTGCGGATGACCGCCCGCGCGCACAGGGCGAGGACGAGCTTCTCGCCGAGGTTGAACCGGCCGCGCTTGCTCGCGTCGGCGCCCTTCTCGCTGGGCGCGAACAGCGTGAACGCGTGCGCGAGGTCGGTGAAGCCGTGCGGGTCGTCGTCGGTGACGACGAGATGGGCGAGCTCGCCGGGACTCTTGGTGAGTACGACGGTGATGACCTTCGCGGCGGTGTCCAGCGCGTTCTGGATGAGCTCGCTGACGGCGGTCGCGGGTGGGCGCCGTTTGACGAGGGCGGCGAGACCTTCCTTGTGGACCGAGAACCACTCCATACGTGTCCTTTCATGGCGAAGCCGCACGCCGAAGCGCGCGGCACGGTGGTTGCGGAGGCCCGAATCGGGCGGGTGTTCAGCCGCCGGTGGGACGCGCCGGCGCGCTCTGCCGGGTCCGGCCGGTGAGGGTGAGCCGGTATCCGTCGTCGTCCGCGGCGGCGAGGTCGATGGCGTGCAGCGCGTCGAGGACGACGGCGCTGTCGGCGTCGGGCAGGCCGATGCGCGCGGCGGCACCAGCGGCGGTGAGCGGTGTCGAGAGATCGAGCTGGTCGAGGACCTGCTGCACGCGCGGGTGCAGCGGGTTGCGGCGGCCGGGGATGCCGCGGGTGACGAGCAGCGCGATCTGTTCGGCGAGCGCGGCGGGGACGTCGGTGAGCTTGATGTCGACCCGCTCGCCGTCGCCGTGGGCGCGGACGTCGACCGACCGGAACCCCTTCTCCTCGGAGCTGGTTCCGGTGGTGAGGTACGCATGCAGCGTGTGTTCATGGCGGTCGTCGCGGACGTGGCCGCCGAGGATCGTGCGCAGCCGTTCGAGGACCGCGCTGCGCTGCGCGCGGTGATCCTGCTGCGCCCGGTTGTAGGCGAGAACCTCGGCGAACGCGGCCGTGTACTCGGGCAGCGCGCGTCGGGTGATCTCGCGGGCGATCACCTGCGCTCCGCGGGCGAGGGCGACGGTGATCGACGTTCGGGTCGGCTGGTACAGGTCGGTGCGGGGCAGCACCCCGGTGACGGCGACGCGGTCGCGCTGGTTCCAGATGCGGCGGACGGCAAGCTCCCGGCCGTCGGGGTGGCGCAAGCTGGGGCGGCGATCGTCTGGGTCGCGCGTGGCGGTCCAGCCGTCGCCGAGCTCGCAGGCGAGCGCTCGGGCGAGCTGGTCGATGTCGGGGTCGGTCACAGGGGCGGTCCTCCTGGTGCGGTCGCGACGGTCGTGGCGACCGGGTCGGTTGGCAGGCCGAGCCGGTGGTTGAGCCGCCCGGGCGGGAACCGCCCGGTGCGGGTCGTGACGTGGGCGGTCCCGAAGCTGTCGAACCCGGTCCACGGGTCGACGGCGTACGCGGCGTCGCGGACGGGGTCGACCCACGCGTCGGCGGTGGTCCGGTCGGGGAACGGGCCCGCGGCGTAGCAGAAGGCGCTGCCGCGGCGGATGGCGACGTAGTACGCGTCCCCCGGCGCGTCTGGGGCGGCGGTCACGGGACGTGGACCAGTCCGACGGCGTCCCAGTCGACGCTGACCGGGTCGCCCGCGACGGCGTGGCTGGTGTAGTCGTACGGCTCGACGATGAGCGAGTGGTGGTCGGTGTCGGGCAGGACGACGCCCTCCACGATCAGCGCTTCCCGGTCGTCGTAGACCTCGATGTGCCACTCGTCGGTGTCACGAGCGAGGCCGAGGATCATCAGTACCGGCGGGCCGACAAGGTCGGTGGTGGTGACTCGCAAGGGGGTACCTCCTTCGGTGAGCGGGGGCGGGATCGTGGCCGCGCGGATAACGCGTCTGCGGTTGTCCGCCGGCCGCCGGGTCAGCGCGGAGCAGCTCGGGCGGCAACGTCACCGCAGTCCCACGCGGCTGACGTGATGTGGGCCCGGCGTGCTCACTCGTCGTCCGGCTGGTATCCGGATCCGCTGGGCCCGCCGGTGCGAACAGCGGACACGAGCCGGTCTTCGAGGAGCCGCCCGGCGAGCCGTTCGATGCGGCCTCCGACGTCGCTGCGGTAGCAGTAGCCGTCGTTCGGGACGGTCACGGTGAGGTCGAGGCGGATGGTGCGGGCCGGTGCGTCGGGGGGCGGCTCGCGCAGCGTCATGTCCGGTTCGTGCTGGCCGTCGTCGGATGCCGGGCATCGGCTCGCGTCGTCGCCGTCGAGGCGGTGGTCGCACTCCCGGCAGGTGACCAGTGCGTCAGCTTCGGCGTCGGTGAGTCCGGCGTCGCGGGTACGCGCCCAGTCGCGGTAGGACTGCCGGGTCGCGCCGGCGGCGACGTCGGCCTGCCAGGCGGCGACTGGATGCTCGGGCCACTCGCGGTCATCGTCGATCATCGGGATCATCTCCATTGCGGTCGTGGCTTCGGGTGCAGGCGCGGCGGCACGCGTCGATGCGCGCCGGCACGTTCGTGGTTGCTCAGGTGCCGGGCGGGGTGTTCGCGATCCACGCGTCGAGCCGGGCGATGGCGGCGGGCTCGTCCCAGGTGATGCCGGCGAAGCGGGCGGCGAAGGTGGCCGCGGTCTCGGTGACGGTGGGCGGGTCGTCGACGGTGTCGATGCTGGTGAGCTCGTGCCAGACGTGGTCGATGTCGTCGTAGTGGCTGCGCCAGCGTTCGCGCAGGTTCGGCAGGCCGACCTGTTCGGCGATGAAGTAGTCGCCGTCGTCGAGCGCGCCGGTGATGAGCGCCCGCTGGGCGTCGGTGAGCTCGCCGGCGAGCACGACGCTGTGCCACTGCTTGTAGTTGGCGGCGTCGCGGTACAGGTAGTTGACGCGGGTGTTCACCGGCGGCCCGCTGCCCTGCTCGTGCCGATGGTGACGGGCGTCGCGAACGCGGGCCGGTACAGCCCGGCGATCTCGTCGAAGCCGTAGCGTTCGGCGCGGTCGACGTGCAGCCGGGCCAGGTCGAGGACCTTGCTGACCGTTCCGTGGACCTGTTCGCAGTGGCCGGAGCCGTTCCACTGGTCGAGCACCACGAGGTGCGGATCCGTCCATCGCACGATCCGCCGCGGCGCGCGGTCGCCGCCGCTGCGCTGGCGCTCGACGAGCTCCCGGTAGTCCAGCAGCTCGTGAACCGGCCCGTACCAGACCAAATGCAGGTCGCCGCCGTAGTGCGCCTGCTCGATGACGAGCTGGCGGAACGCATCGGCGTTGTCCCCGTCGTAGCGCAGGCCGGCCAGGCGGGCGAGGCGGCGGGCGTGCTGCTCGACAGCGCGCCGTTGCGCGGTGGCGGCATCGGCCGGGTAGCCGAGGCCGTGCGGCAGGTCCTGCTCGTCGTCGGGGTTGCCGAGCCGGTAGCGCAGCAGCACGGTGCCGGTGTTGCGGACGAGCGCGGGCCAGGGGTCGCCTTCGTCGCGTTCCAGGACGAGGTCGACGAGATCGGTCCAGTAGTCGCTGGCGTACAGCGCCTCGAACTCGAGCCGGGAGCTGCGGGCGGCGTCGCGGATCGCGGCCCGGACGTCGTGGTGGAGCGCGGCGTCGCGCCACCGCTCGGAGAGCTCGAGGCGCAGCTCGTCGTAGCCGTCGCCGAACGCGCGGGCGAGCTGCTCGTCGGACAGCGCATCGTCGTAGTGGACGTAGCCGAAGTCGTAGCGGGGTTCGAGGTTGGCGACCGCCCGGTCGTAGAGGGCGCGGACGTCGATCGTGATCGTGTCGGCGCTCATCGGCGGCTGCCGGGACGGCGCGGTGAGCGACAGGGCGGGCCGGTGGCCGGCCCGCGTGCGTATGCCATGGCAACTCCTTCGAAGACGACGTACGTCGCCGTCCCGCCCCGCCCCGCGGGGGATGGGCGCGGCGGGACCGCCGGGGGCGAGGGCCGGGTGCGAGGCGGC
>CBQZLL010000203.1:0-5782 GCA_967749945.1 uncultured Frankiaceae bacterium | reverse complement strand
TCGCTGGGCCTCGCGCTCGGCGACGCGGCAGCGGCGCGGCACGTCGCGGTGTGGTCGGCTCGCCCGGCCGAGCAGGCGGCGTTCGAGGCGGCGGGCGCGGCGGGCCAGGTCCGCGACGACACGACCGACCTCGCCATGGTGACGCTGCACAACCTCGGCGGCGGCGGCGAGGAGGGCAACAAGCTCGACTACTACGCCCGCGTCGACGTCGGCGTGCGGGTCCGCGTCGACCGCGACCACGCGGTGACCGAGCGCACCTACCGCCTGCGCAACACCGCACCCGCGTCGGGCCTGCCCGGCTACGTCGCGGGCGTCGACCGCCCCGGCGAGTCACGCAGCCTGGTGTCGTTCGCGTTGCCCGCGGCGGCGGTCGTGGAGTCGTTCCGCCGGGACGGCTCCGACCTCGCGCCGGCGACGCAACCGGAGGGCGGGCACGTCGTCATCGACGACAGCGTCGCGCTCGCGCCGGGCGCCTCGGCGACCTGGACGCTGCGGTACCGGACGCCGGTCGGCGACGAGCGCTACTCGCTGCGCGTCGTACCGCAGCCGCTCGCGTACGACGCGACGCTACGGCTCGACGTCGCGCCCGCGGACAGCGCGCACTTTCGCGCGGTGACCGACGACGGGACGCTGAACGGCGAGCGGCGGATCACGGTGCGCGCGAGCCGTGGCCGCTGGTGGGACCGGCTCGGTCGCCGGATCCGGCACTTCTGGGACGACCCGGTGAAGATCGGCTGACCGACCACCAAGTCGCGTTGTGTGCGGGATTTACCGGCTCTAGCCGGTCGAATCCCGCACACGACGTGGTCTGAGTGCAGGTGAGGCTGGGTCAGCCACCGCCACCGCGGACGACCTGGCCGACGGTCCGGACGACGATCTTCACGTCGGTCCAGAGCGACCAGTTCTCGATGTAGTAGTTGTCGAACCGCGCGCGGTCCTCGATCGACGTGTCGCCGCGCAGCCCGTGCACCTGCGCCCAGCCGGTGAGGCCGACCGGCACCCGGTGCCGGTGGTCGTACCGGGGGAACGACTCGGCGAACACCGACGCGAAGTGCGGGCGCTCAGGGCGTGGACCGACCAGGCTCATGTCGCCGCGGATGATGTTCCAGAGCTGTGGCAGCTCGTCGAGGGAGGTCTTGCGCAACACCCGGCCGACCGGCCCGACACGCTCGTCGCCGCCGACGTGCCACCGGGTCCGCGACTCCGACTCGTCGGCCGGACGCAGCGACCGGAACTTCCACACCCGGAACGACCGGCCGTCGAGCCCCACGCGTTCCTGCGCGAAGAAGATGCCCGGGCCCTGTTCGAGCGCGACAGCGGTCGCACAGACGAGCAGCACCGGGAGCAACAGCACGAGCGCCGACCCCGCGAGCACGACATCGAGCAGCCGCTTCATCCGCCACGACGCCGACCGGTACGGCGACCGCGGCAACCGGACGAGTGGCAGCCCCCACACCTCCTCGGTGTCGTCGCGGCGCGACGCGAGCTCGAACAGCCGCGGCACGAAGAAGATCTCGGTGTCGAGCCGGTCGCACGTACGCAGCACGGCGACCATCTCCGACTCGGGCAGCGACCCGAACGCGACGATGACGTCGTGCACGCCGAACTCCACGATGACCCGGCTCAGGGCATCGGTGCCGCCGAGCAGCGGGACAGGGCGTTCGGCCTCGTCGAGGAGCGGGTCGGAGTCGAGGAAGCCGACGGGGCGCAGGCCGTACTCCGGGTGTTCCTGGAGCACCCGCGCGACGTGCCCGCCGACCCGGCCGGCGCCGAGGACGAGCGTCGGGTGGGCGACCACGCCGTCGTGGCGGACCCGGCGGACGACGGCGTAGCCGAGGCAGCGCAGTGCCGGGATCGCGACGACCATGACGATCGCGGTGACGAGCAACGACTCGACCGGGTACGTCGCGTGCAGCACGGCGCCCAGCGTCGTCGTCACGGCGACAGCGGCGAGCGGGCGGCCGGCGAGCGACGGCAGGTCGTCGAGCACCGAGAGCGACAGGCGCGGCCGGTAGAGACCGGCCGACGCGAAGAGCCCGAGGGTCAGCGCGAGCAGGACGACGTGCAGCCCGCGGAGCGGGCCGGTCGCCGCGACCGCCACCCCGAACGCCGCGACGTCGAGGAGGACGAGCAGCGGGCGCACGCCGTACCGGAGCAGGGTGCGTTCGCGCACCGTCCTCGCGGGTCGGCGCAGCGTGCCACGCGGTGCGGCGGAGTTGCGCTCGTCGATGCTCATGGGTTACTGGACGCCCTGTCACGGAGGTCGAAACGGTAGTACGGCACGGTCGGGACGTACAACGCCATCGGCCTGATTCGGGGCAAACGTGAAGATCCCGGGCTTGCTGTTGCGATCACGCGCTGTCACCATGCCCTCTAACGCACTAGTTAGGGGAAAGTGATGCGCCGTCTCCTCGGCTCCCTCGCGCTCGCCGCGCTGGCCACTCTCGGCACCGCCGGGGTGGCATCGGCGCAAGCGCCGTGCGATACCTACTCGGGGACGTGTGTCGAGGGCACCAAGCTGACCAAGCCCGAAACCAGGCCAAGTCGTGACGTTGCCGGCGTGACCCTGCCGTTCACCGGCGCGGCCATCACGGCGATGCTCATCGTCGGAGGTGGCGCCGTCGCCGGCGGATCGGTCCTCGTCACCGCTGGTCGCCGTCGCCGCGCGAGCTGACCTGACCAGCTGGCCTGCACCCGTCGCGTCCGCGCCGGTCGACGCGGTCGTCCAGCTCCCCGGTTCCAAGTCCGTCACCAACCGTGCCCTCGTCCTCGCCGCGCTCGCGGCGGGGACGACGGTCGTCCGGGGCCCGTTGCGCGCCCGGGACACCGAGCTGATGGCCGCGGCGCTGCGCGTCCTCGGCTCGCCCGTCGAGTCCCCTGGCGACGACTGGGTCGTCACGGGCCGGCCCGCCGGTACGCCCGTCGCGGGGCCCGCGGTCGACCTCGGCAACGCCGGCACCGTCGCCCGCTTCGTGCCCGCCGTCGCGGCGCTGCGGATTGGCGACGTCGTCCTCGACGGCGACGTACGGATCCGCGAACGTCCCGTCACCCCGCTGCTCGACGCCTTGCGGACGCTCGGCGCGGACATCGACGGCGACACGTTCCCGGTGACGGTCCGTGGTCGCGGGTCGCTGCGCGGCGGCGCGGTGACCGTCGACGCGAGCGGCTCGTCGCAGTTCGTCAGCGGGCTGCTGCTCGCCGGTCCGCTCATGGAGCACGGCCTCGAGGTCCGGCACGCCGGCCCGCCGGTTCCGAGCCGGCCGCACCTCGACATGACCGTCGCGATGATGCGGTCGTTCGGCGTGACGGTGCACGTCAGCGACGACCTCTGGGTTATGAGCCCAGCGAGCTACGTCGCCCGCGACGTCGACGTCGAGCCGGACCTGTCGGGCGCGGCACCGTTCCTCGCCGCGGCCGCGGTGACCGGCGGCATCGTCCGCGTCCCCGGCTGGCCGCGCGTCACGACGCAGCCGGGCGCAGCACTGCCGGGCCTGCTGGAGCAGATGGGCGCGACGTACGACCTCGACGCGGCGGGCCTCACGCTGCGTGGCCCCGCGACGCTCGCCGGGCTGGATGCCGACCTGCGCGACGCGCCGGAGACCGCGCCGGTCCTCGCGGCCGTCGCATGCCTCGCGGACGAGCCGTCGCGGCTACGCGGCATCGCACACCTGCGGCTCCAGGAGACCGATCGGCTGCGCGCGCTCGCGACCGAGCTGACCGCGCTCGGCGCATCGGTCACCGAGACCGACGACGGGTTGGCGATCGCGCCCGGGCCGCTGCGCGGCAGGACGTTCGAGACGTACGACGACCACCGCCTCGCCATGGCCGCCGCCGTCCTCGGCCTCGTCGTCCCCGGCGTCGTCGTCGAGAACGTCGCGACCGTCGGCAAGACGATGCCGGACTTCACCGAGCGTTGGCGGACGATGCTCGGGTGAGCCGGGACCTCGACGAGGACGACGTCCGGAGCCGTCCCACGCCCGGGTCGCGGCCACGCACCCGTACTCGGCCGAAGCACGAGAGTGCCGTCGTCGGGATGGTCGTGACGTTCGACCGGGGCCGGTTCACCTGCCTCGTCGACGGGCACGAGGTGACCGCGATGCGCGGCGGCGAGGTGCGCCGTACGCCGATCGTCGTCGGCGACCGCGTCGCGATCGTCGGCGACACGTCGGGGCGGCTCGACACGTTGGCGCGGATCGTGCGGGTCGAGCCGCGGACGTCGTTGCTGCGCCGGACCGCCGACGACACCGACCCCGTCGAGCGCCCGGTCGTCGCGAACGCCGACCAGGTCGTCATCGTCGTCGCGCTCGCCGACCCGCCACCCCGGCAACGGCTCATCGATCGGTGCCTGGTGGCCGCGTTCGACGCGGGCCTCGACGCGCTGCTCTGCCTGACGAAGAACGACCTGGCCGACCCGGCGCCACTCCTCTCCGGCTACGCGCCGCTCGGCGTCGCCGCGGTGACGACCGGTCGCGGCGCGTCGCTAGAACCGTTGCGAGAGAAGCTGCATGACCGGGTCAGCGTCCTCGTCGGTCACTCCGGCGTCGGCAAGTCGACGCTCGTCAACACGCTCGTCCCCGACGCCGCGCGGCGTACCGCCGCCGTGTCGGGCGCGGGCAAGGGACGGCACACGTCGGTGACCGCGATCGCGCTACCGCTGCCCGCGGGTGGCTGGGTGGTCGACACGCCCGGCATCCGGTCGTTCGGGCTCGGGCACGTCACACCGGACTCGGTGCTACGAGCATTCCCCGACCTCGCGCCGGGCGCGGCCGAGTGCCTGCCGAACTGCGACCACGGCGCCACCGCGTTGCACTGCGGCGTCGCCGAGCGCGTCGCCGAGGGCTTCGCGGAACCCGCGCGGCTGGATTCGTACCGCCGCCTGCTCGCCGCCCGCGCGGGCGAGGAGGACTAGTCGCACCGCTGCTAGGGCGTGTCTGACGGATCGGCGCCTCTCGCTGCGCGGTAGTCCGGGGCGTGGCTCGCATGGCGAAGGAGGAGCGCGCAGCGGTGTCCTGCGCGCGACGACGACAACGCGGCGAGGCAAGCCCCGGGCCCCGCGCAGCAGGCGGTGATCCGCCAGACATGCCCTAGACGTCGACGGCGCCGCCGATGCGCCAGTACACGCCGTTGTCCCGGGCGAGCAGCTCGGCGTCGACGAGGTAACGGCGGATCGTGACGTAGTCGTCGGTGAAGGCGCGGACGAGCGCGTTGACGTCCTTCTCGGCGTAACGGACGCCAGGCTCGAACACCTGCACGACGTGGTCGAGCAGGATGCGCCGCTTGGCCTGGCTGGCGGGGATCCCGGTGAGCCGGCCGTCGCGGAGGAACGACCGCAACACCTTCGCCGTCTCGGCGTCGGTGCCGTAGTCGACGGGCTCGGCGGCGGCCAGCCGGGTCGCCTCGCGCAACGGCGTGAGGTCGAGCGCGAGCGCGTCGCCGGTCGCGACGACGACCCGCGCGTCCTCGAGCCTGGCGAGGGCACGTCCGGTCGCGCGCGCGTCGAGGCCGGTGGCCGCGCGCACCTGCGCGGTCGTCGTGGCTCCGAGGGCGAGCGCCGCGACGACCTTGAGCCGGTCGTCGTCGGCGAGCAGCCCGAGCAGGGTCGCGGCGTCGTTCACGGGGTCCATTCTGGCCCGGCCTCGTGATCATGAGTAACGACGGCAGATAGGGCGGCCGTCGTTACTCATGATCATGGGAAGCCGGACCGCGGCTACGCCTCAGCGCCAACCGCGATGGTCTCGTGGACCTGCTCGGCCCTGGCGCGCAGCGCTTTCTCCTCGTCGAT
>CBQZLL010000202.1:0-5871 GCA_967749945.1 uncultured Frankiaceae bacterium | reverse complement strand
GCCGAGGTAGTTGTCGTACGCGTCGTACCCGGTGACGTAGTAAGGCAGTGTCGACGTGCCTTCGGTGATCGACGGGCTGCCGCCGATCATCGTCATGTGGTCGATCACGCCCGGCAGGACGTCGAGCAGCACGTCGGCTCCCGGGTTGCCGCCGGCGCCGAAGTGCAGGGCGGTCACGAGGTGGTGTGAGCCGCTGCTGTCGGCGGCGGTCGCCGTGCACGTGTGGGTGGCCTGGTCGCACGACCCTTCGGTGATGGACAGCGTCGCGCCGTCCGTGACGTCGCCGAGGTCGTTGCCGAACGAGTCGTAGCCCTCGACGTGGTACGCCGCCGTGTCGGTGCCCGCGGCGATCGACGGGCTCCCGCCGAGCAGCGCGATGTGGTGCAACTGGCTGGCCGTGATGTTCAGCGTCGCCTCGCCGGTCGCGGTGCCGAGGGTGCCGGTGACGGTGTGCGGGCCGGCCGCGCTCGCGCGGCAGGACGAGCCGGCGCAGGACCCGCCCGCGACGGTGAACGTCGTCAGCGCCGTCCGGTCGCCCAGCGGGTTGCCGTACGCGTCGTAGCCGACCGCGACGTACGGCTGGTACTGGCCCCCCACGACCGTCGCCGTGTCGGGCGCGAGCACGAGGTGGTCGAGCGGGCCGGCGGTCACGATGAGCTGGTCGCTGTACGCGAACGGGCCGGCCACATGCCGCGCGATCACCGTGTGGTACCAGCCGGGCGCGTCCGCGTCGGTCGCCGTGCAGGTTCGCGCGGTCTGGTCGCAGGTACTTTCCGGGTCGATGCTGAACGTGACGTCGGCGGCGGGCAGGTCGCTGATCTCGTTGTCGAAGCCGTCATACCCGCGGACCGTGAACGGCTGGGTCGACGCCCCGGCCTCGATGGTCCGGCTGCCGCCGTCCAGCACGATCCGCGACACCGGCCCGTGGCCGACGATGAGGCTGCGGGTCGTAGTCGGGTGGAGAGCAGCGAGGTTCGTCCCTGTGATCGTGTGGTGCGAGCCGTCCGTCTCGGAGACGAACGCGCGGCACGAGTCGACACCGTTGCAGAGGCCTTCGGGCGAGATGGAGATCGTGAACGACGCGTTGCCGCGGTCGTTGCCGTACTTGTCCCAGCCGCGTGCCGCGTACGGAAGGGTGTCGCCGCCGGCCGCGATCGACGCGCTGCCGCCGGTCAGCGTGATGTGGTCGAGCGACCCCGGGTCGACCACGAGCCCGGGGCTGGACTGCGTCGTGGTCGTGCCGTCGGACACCGTCACGCTGCGCAGGAACTCCACCCGGTACGCCGTGACGTCCGCGGTGCCCACGCCGTCGACGAACGGCGCCATCGCGTACGTCGGGTCGCACGGGTCTGCTTCGCCCGGGCCGCAGCCGGTGTCGGACGGGCTGAAGTCACCGGTCAGCGTCGGGATGCCCGCGTAGCCCAGCACCACGTCGTTGAACCGGTCCAGCGCGGTCACCGTCAGGTGCGCGGTCGTACCGGCGGTCATCTGCTCCAGCACGATGTCGAAGTGGTCGACGGGCGGCGTCACGACGACCGTCGCCTGCGCCGACGAGCCGTCGCCGCGCTCGGTCGACGTGACGGTCGACGTGACGTTGGTCTTGCTGCCCAGCGTGTTCGCGACGACGTCGGCGGAGAACGTGCACGACGCGCCGGCGGCCAGCGTCGCGCCGCCGAGCGTGAGCGTGGTGCCGGCGATCGAGAGCGTGCCGCCGCCGCACGACCCGGTCACGGTCGTGCTCGCGAACGACAGGCCGGCCGGCAGCGGGTCGGTGAAGCCGATCCCGGACAGCGTCAGCGCGGTGTTCGCGTTGGTCACCGTGAACGACAGCGGCGTCGTCGACCCGATCGGCACGCTCCCGGCGACGAACGTCTTCGTCAGCAGCGGCGGGCCCGAGACGTCCAGCGTCGCGGTCGCGGTGGCGTTGCTGTTGCCGCCCTCGACGGACGTCAGCCCCGACATGGTGCTGGAGAACGCACCGGCGGCGGTCGCGTACGCGTGGTAGTGGAACGTGCAGGACGCGCCCGCGTTCAGCCTGACGCCGGACATCACGAACCCGCCCGGTGGGGTCGAGAACACGAACCCGGGGTTGTTGCACGTGTTGTCGATGAGCGAGTACGCCTCCAGGCTCGGCGGGACCGTCGCGGTCCACCCGATGCCGGTGAGCGGCGCGGAGTTCGGGTTGGTCACGGTGAACCGCAGGTCGACGGGGGACTCCTGGACGACCGCCGTCGGCGCGAACTCCACGGCCAGCGTCGGCGGACCGAGGGCGGCGAGCGGCAGCGCGTTCGAGTCCATCTCGGTGCCGACGACCCGGTGCGCGGTCACCGAGTGCGGGCCCGTCGACGCGGGCGTGCAGGTGAATGCCTCGTTGTCGCACGTGCCGTCGGGAGTGATGTTCAGGATCGTCTGGCCGGTGACGTCACCATGGTTGCCGTACGGGTCGTAGCCCTCGACGTGGTACCTCGCGGTCGCGGTGCCGACAGGGACGCTGGCGCTCCCGCCCAAGAGCGTCATGTGGTCCATCACCGGAGACGCGTTGACCCACAGCGGCAGCAGTTTCACGAATGCGCTGGACTGGTACTGCGCGCGCACCGTGTGCTGGCCGACGGTCGCCGCGTGACACGTCGGCGTGTTGCCGGGCGAACCGTCGCAGCCGGAGGTCGTCTCGACCGGCGAGACGTCGAAATGAGTCTGGTTCGTCGCGTCGAACGAGTTGTCGTACGTGTCGTAGCCCGTGACGTGGTACGGCGCGGTCGACTGCCCCGCGGTGATCGCCAGGCTGCCGCCGGTGACCTCGATGCGCTGGGTGGCCGCGCGGAGGATCTGGATCTGCACGCCGGGGCTGGTCGGATGGACCGCGTTGCTGTTCGTCGCCGTGATCGTGTGGCGGGCGGCGCCGATGTCCGCGACGGTGGCCCGGCAGATGTAGTTCACGGGATCGCAGGTGCCGTCCGGGCTGATCGTGATGACCGACTCGGCGGTGACGTTGCCGAGCGAGTTGTTGTGGTCGTCGAAGCCCTGGACCCAGTAGGAGTACGGCGTCCACGAGCCCGCGGTGAGGTACTGCGGACTGCCGTTCGGGGCGAAGCTGCGCAGCACGATGTGGTCGAGCGGGTCGGTGACCGTGACCTCGACCGAGTTCGAGTGGATGAGAACGAAGCCGGGGCCGATGATCGACGCGGACACGGTCAGCGTGCCGTGCGTGGTGCCGGACGGCACGTGCAGTTGGCCGGTGCCGTTCAGCGTGCCGACGAACGTGTTCGTCGACTGCCACATGACGTGGTAGGTCGGCGCGTTCGTGTCGGGGTCCACCGACTTGACCAGGTTGGTGAGGTCGACCGTCGAGCCGTCGGCGTACGTGCCGGTCGCGGTGAACTGCAGGTTGTCGCCGGGGTGCAGCACGGGCGTCACGGTCGGCGTGATCGCGATGGAGATCGGGGGGACGAGCGTGATCGTGACGAGCGAGTTGCCGGTGATCTCCGACGTGCCGCCACCGACGTTGTCGTACGTGTACCGCGCGTACACCAGCACCGTGTCGCCCTGGGTGCTGCTCTTCGCGGTGACGAGGCCGTCCGGCGACATCGTCGCGTCGTCCGGTTCCGTCGACACCCACTCGACGCCGTCCGTCACGTCGACGTCGGGCGAGCCGTCGCTGTAGTGCGCGAGCGCCTGGTACTGCCGGGTGCCGCCCTTGACCAGCGGTGTGTCCGGCGAGCCGGACACCGGTGAGACCAGCAGTGCCGACGGCGTACGGATGACGTGCAGCGTCGCGTCGTCCTGGACGGTGTTGCCGAACGCGTCGGTGAACGCGCCGTGGACCGTCAGCGTGCCCGGATCCGGGCTGTACGCGTCGCCGGCCGGGCCGATCGTCGCGCTCGCGATCCCCGAGACGCTCCACGTGACGCCCGGTGCGTCGTGGACCAGCGTGCCGTCCTCGTACACCAGCATCGCGTGGTACCTCACGACCGTCCGCGTCGGTACGGTGCGATCGTCCGGCGTCACGACGACGCCGACCACGTCGCCGTGGGTGACGATGATCTCGCCCTCGCCGTGTTCGTAGCCGTGGCCGGGCACGCTCGAGAACACCTCGGCGAACACCGTGCCGAACAATCCGCCGGCGTTCGCCCGCACGAGCCCGTCCGGGGTGATGAGGCTCGCGTCGTTGTTGATCGTTTTCCAGTTGACGTTCGAGGAGATGTCGGCGACGTTGCCGCCGGAGCACGGGGTGGCGTAACAGCCGATCGCGGCGAACTGCTGGGTCTCCCCGCCCATCAGGTTCACCGACGCCGGCACGACCGCGATCGACAGCGGCATCGCCACGATGACCGCCGCGGTGGCGGGTGCCGCCGCCGTTCTCGCGTTGATCGTGGCAGTGCCCAGGGCGTGTGCGAACACGACCTCGCCGAAGTCGAGCGACGCGACGGCCGGGTCGGAGGAGTCCCACCGCACGTAGGCCGACAGGTCCGCGGTGCTGCCGTCGGAGAACGTCCCCATGGCGCGCAGCTTCTGCTGGAACACGCGCCGGTACGGGTCGGTGCTCTGGGTGAGGAAGTTCGGCGCCAGGCGCACGACGGGCGGCGTGATCGCCAGCGCGGTGACGACCTTGAGCGTCAGCGCCTGCGTGGCGTTCGACCCGATCCCGTTGGCAGCCGTGAGGTTCACCACGACGGTGCTGGGCGCGCCGGCGGGCGGCGTGCCCGCCAGCGACGCGGTGCCGTCGCCGTGGTCGGTGAGCGTCAGCCAGGCGGGCGCTCCGGTCTGCGTGATGGTCGCCGCCGGGTAGGCCGCCGACGTGACGAGGTGACTGCCCGCGCTCCCGATCACGAACGTGTTCTTGTCCGGGCTGGTGATCGTCGGTGATCCGTTGACGGTCAGCGTGAACGCCTCGCGGAGGCAACCGGTGCTGTTGCACGCGTCGATCTCCAGCGGGAAGACGCCATGCTGGGTGGGCGTGCCGGACAGCGTCGCCGTGCCGTCGCCGCTGCCGTCGTCGGCGTACGTCCCCGAGTGGCTGGCGACGCCGAACGGCATGGTGCCGAGGAACCGGACGTACGGCGTCTCGACACCCGTCGCCGTCCCCGGCACCGAGCCGAACGTGCCGCGGGTGAACGTCGCGGAGTGCGCGCTGGTGATGTCGACCGGCGTCGTGAGGGCCTCGATCGTGACTATCGGTGGAACGCGCGTCGATGCCAACGAATACGAGACGGGGTTGCGCGCGTAGCTGCGGCCTGAGGCGCCGCCGCCGCCCGCGCCGTACCCGGACGAGTCCGCGCCGCCACCGCCGCCGCCGCCCCAGAGCCCGCCACCGCCACCACCGCCGCCGCCGCCGTACAGGCCGTTCGAGAACTGGCCGCAGACACTGCAGCCAGGGGGCGGCCTGGAGCAGTCGGCCTCGCCGAAGTACGGACTACCCGCCGCCCCACCGGCGCCGCCCGCCAGGGCCGCGCCCGCCGCGCCTGGCGTGCCGCCAGTGCAGCCTGGCGCGTAACCACCGCTGCCGCCCGCGCCGCCGGAGGAGCCGTTCGAGTAGCGACCGCCATCGCCGGCGTCGGTGGGCGTCGAGGCGCCGATGATGTCGAGGATGGTGCTGGCCTCGGCGCCGCGCGCACCGTTACCGCCAGTGGCCTCGACGCCACCCGCGCCACCGGGGTGGGCCTGGTGCCGGTTGCCCGCGCCGCCACCGCCGCCACCGCCCGCGGCCGCGACGACGACGTTCGCGGGCTTCGGCTTGCACTCGCCGTTGACCCGGGGATCGGTGTCGGTGACCCACGACGCCGCGCCACCCCTGCCACCACTGGTGTCGCTCGAACGCGCGCCGGCGGGCATGCCGCTGTTCGCGACGCCGACGTAGAGCGTCATGCCCGCGGT
>CBQZLL010000201.1:0-5944 GCA_967749945.1 uncultured Frankiaceae bacterium | reverse complement strand
CGGGTCTCGTCGGCCGGACCGTGGGCCGCGCGGCCCGCGCGCGCGGCCTCGTCTACACACTGCACGGCGTCCCGGAGTCGCTCGGCCCGCTCGTGCCCGGCAACCTCGCCGCCGCGCCGCTCCGCCGCCGCGACCGGGTCTACTACCAGACCCTCGAACGCCTGCTCGCCCGGGCCGGGCGGGTCGTCGTCCCGAGCAACGCGCTCGCCCGGTACGTCGTCGACCACGTCGGCGTCCCCGCGAGTCGGGTCGACGTGGTCCGCAACGGCGTCGACACCGACCGCTTCCGCCCGGGCACCGGCTCCGGCGGCGCGACGCTGCGGGTCGTCTGGCTCGGCCTGATGGTGCCGGTGAAGCGGCTCGACGTCCTGCTCGCGGCGCTGCCGCCCGGGGTGACCGCGGTGCTCGCGGGCGACGGGCCGCTCCGCGCCGATATCGAACGCCTCGCCCGCCCGCTCGGCGACCGCGTCGTCCTGCCCGGGTTCGTCGCCGACCCGGCGCCGTTGCTCGCCGGCGCGGACGCGTTCGTCCTCCCGTCGGCGGCGGAGAACTGCCCGCTCGCGCTGCTGCAGGCGATGGCCAGCGGGCTGCCGGTGGTCGCGTCGCGGGTCGGCGGCATCCCCGAGGTGGTGACCCACGGCGAGGACGGCCTGCTCGTGTCGCCAGGCGACGGTGCGGCGCTCGCCGCCGCGCTGACCTCGCTGGTGAACGACCCGGCGTTGCGGCTGCGGCTCGGCGCGGCGGCGCGCGCCCGCGCCGAACGCGACCTCGGCCTCGGCGCCTGCGTGACCGGGCTCGAAGCGACGTACGCGCGGGCGTTGCGATGAAGGTGCTGCAGGTCATCGCCGAGATGGGGTCCGGCGGCGCCGAGGCCGTCGTCGAGAACCTCACGCTGCGGCTGCTCGCGGGCGGCGACGGCGTCATCCTGGCCAGCGCCGGCGGCCGCCGCGAGGCCGCGTTGGCGGCAGCGGGCGCGCGGGTCGTCCGCCTCCCGCTCGCGCAGCGCAGCGCGGGCGGGACGGCGCGGGCGGCGTTCGCGCTCGCGCGAAAGGTTCGGACCGCACCGCCCGACCTGGTCCACGCGCACAACGTCGGCGCCGCCGTCGTCGCGCACGCCGGGGTGCGCTGGCCGCGACGGACGCCGCCGATGGTCGTCACGTTCCACGGCGTCGCGGACGCGGACTACCCGCGCGCCGCGCGGCTGCTCGCGCGTACCGCCGACGTCGTCGTCGCGGTGTCGGCCGCGACCGCCGACCGGCTCGCGGCCGCGGGGATCCCGCGCGAGCGGCTGCGCGTCGTCGAGAACGCCGTCACACCGCCCGCGACCCGCGACCGCGCCGCGGCGCGACGCGCGCTCGACCTCGGCGACGACCACCCGGTCGCGCTCTCCCTAGCCCGATTCGTTCCGCAGAAGCGGCACGACCTGCTCGTTGCGGCGTGGGCCCACGTGCCCGGTGTCCTGCTGCTCGCCGGGAGCGGCCCGCTCGTCGGAGACGTCGATGCCGCCCTCGAACGCGACGGGCTCGCCGGCCGCGTGCGCCTGCTCGGCGAACGGTCCGACGTCGACGTCCTCCTGGCGGCGGCGGACGTGCTGTGCCTCGCCAGCGACTGGGAGGGCCTGCCGATCGCGGTACTCGAAGCGATGTCGCTCGGCGTACCCGTCGTCGCGACCGCGGTGGACGGGCTGGTCGACGGCTGCGGCGGTGCGGCGGTGCTCGTCCCGCCCGGCGATGCGGGCGCGCTCGCCAGCGCGCTGCGCGACGTACTCGCCGATCCCGCCGCCCGCGCGCGCCTCGGTGCGGCCGGACGCGCGCGGGTCGCCGAGCGGTTCAGCCCGGACGTCATGTGGTCGGCGTACCGCGAGGTGTACGCCGACGCTCTCGCCAAGTCGGTACGGTGATCGCGTGGACGTCCGCGACCTGCTCGCCATCATCTGGCGGCGCAAGTTCCTGGTTCTCGTCGTGCTCGTCGTCGAGCTCGGCGCGACGGTGACGTTCCTCGTCACGACGCCGAAGAAGTACACCGCGACGGCGACCGTCGCGGTCTCGCCCAAGCCCTCGCTCATCAACTCGCCCGGCAACTTCACCACCCTGCAGGCCACCGTCGGACAGCTTGCCAAGTCGACCGACGTGCTCGCCGGAGCACTCGCCCGGACGACGGTGCGCCGGTCGCTGATGTCGTTGCGGGAGAACGTCGCCGGCAGCCTGGTCCAGGGCACCGTGCTCGTCCGCATCAAGGTCGTCGACACCGTTCCGCTCGCCGCCGCGTCGCTCGCCGACGCGGTCGCGCACGAGCTACCGCTGCACGACCCGAGCGGGGGGCTGTTCACGTTCAGCCAGGTCGAGAGCGCGCGGGTCCCCGAGTTCCCGTCGGCACCGAAGGTCAAGCTCATCCTCGCCATCGGCATCGTCCTCGGCGTCGCGCTCTCCGTCGGCGCGGCCCTGCTGCGCGACAACGCGACCCGCCGCGTCGAGACCGCCGACGACGTCCAGGAGCTGACCGGCGCCGCGGTGCTCGCCCGGGTGCCGCGCCCGCGCGACTCGTCCGGCGTCGCGGCCCTCGACGCCGACGTCGGGAGCGCGGCCGCGTTCCGCGCGTTGCGCATCGCGCTGGAGTTCGTCGCCGCGCGCGACCCGTTGCCCGCGATCGTCGTCGCGAGCGCGGTCCCCGACGACATGGAGGGCTGGCTCGCCGTCAACCTCGCCGTCGCGCTCGCGCAGGTGCAGCACCGCGTCCTGCTCGTCGACGGCAACCTCGCCGCGCCCGGTCGGCACCCGGTGCTCGCCCGGCCCGGTGCGGCCGGGCTCATCGACGTCCTGCGCGGCGACGACGTCCCTGGCGCGGTCCAGCCCGGTCCGGTCGACGGACTCTACGTCCTGCCCGCGGGCGCGGCCGCGGGGACGCCGACGGCCGAGCTGGTCGAGACGAGGTTCGGCGAGCAGATGCTCGGCTGGGTCCGCGAGTACGACGTCGTCGTCGTCGACGCGCCTGCCGTCACGGCGTCCGACGACGCGCGCATCATGGCCGTCGTCGGCGCGCTGCTGCTCGCCGTACCGATCGGGCGGGTCGCGCCGCGCACGTTGCGCGAGGTGTCGGCGAGCCTGCGCGCGGTCAGCTCACGCGTCGCGGGTGCGGTCCTCGTCGGCGGCGCCGGCGCCACGAGTACGCGAGCGCGCGCGAACGAGCCCGTCGCGGGCTGACCGCGCGAGCCCTTCTGCCCGCTGTACGGCCGGCGACGACCAGGCGGTGAGCTGCTCGTACGCCACCACGTCGGTCGCGGTCTGCAGCTTGTAGTCCTCGACGCCGCGCATCCAGTCGAACTCGGTCCACCGCCCCTCCGCGACCACCCGGTCCAGAAGCACGTGGTCGACCAGCCGGCCCAGGCTGTACCGGCCCCAGCCGGGCGCGTGCCGCGCGTCCCAGAACCGGTACGCCGTGCCGTCGGTGAAGCACATCGCGTACGCGACGAGCGTTCCGTCCACCCGCAACGTCGTGGCCTCGACCTCACCGCGCGTCGCGTGGTCGAGCAGCACCGCCCGCCAGAACGCCGCGACGGCCGGGGCGTCGTGGTCGCTGTGCCCGCGCGCTTCGTGGTCGCGCGCGGCGTGGATCGCGGCCGCCTCGGGCAGCACCGTTCCGACGTCACCGGTAACGCCGGTGACGACGTCGAAACCGCTGGCGCGCAGCCGATTCCGGGACTTGCGCAGTTGCTTGCGGAGATTCTTGCCGGCGTACTCGTCGGCCGTTTGCCGCTCGTCGAGGCGGATCGTCGGAGCACCCTCGCCCGGGGAGACTTCGGCGCAGCGCAGGCGCGTCGCGAGCGCGTGCAGCACATCGTCGCTGGCCGGCACCTGGGCGAGTCGCGCGCGCCACGGGCCGGTGATCCGCCCCAACGCGTGAGCAATCTCGTTGGCGAGCGCGATCGCGGCCTCGGCGTCGCGCGCGGGCAGCGCGGCGTAGTCGCTGTGCCCGTGCCCGAGCAACGTCACCCGCGTGACCGGCCCGGTCCGTCGGATCGCAAGCATCGCCGCGGCACCGTCGACCGTGACGACGACGGGCCGCCACTCGGGGAAGTGCGTCGCCGCCACCCGCAGCCATGCCCATCGAGCGGTGACGGGCAACGGCACGATCGCGTCGTACGCGTCACGGACGGCATCGACGGCCGCGACGCCGGAGGAGACCGTCACTCGCGCCGGAGCAGCGCCGTCGCGACGGCGGCCAGCCCCTCGCCGCGACCGGGGAGCCCGAGCCCGTCCGGCGTCGTCGCCGCGACGCTCACCGGCGCGCCCCCGGCCGCGGTCAGCGCGGCCTCGGCCTCGGCGCGGCGCGGGCCGATCTTCGGGCGTTCGCCGACGACCTGCACGGCAACGTTGCCGATCTCCCACCCCGCCTCGCGGACGCGGCGCGCCGTCTCCGCGAGCAACGCGGTGCCCGCTGCCCCGGCCCATTCGGGCGCGTGGGTGCCGTACTGCGACCCGAGGTCGCCGAGGCCGGCGGCCGAGAGCAGCGCGTCGCAGCAGGCGTGCGCCGCCGCGTCGCCGTCGGAGTGCCCGGCCAGACGCGGCTCGTCCGGCCACTCGAGGCCCGCCAGTCGCAACGGACGCGCGGAGTCGTACGGATGGACGTCGACCCCGATGCCGACGCGGAAGTCAACGCCCACGGTCAATGCTCACGGCGGGCGAGGCGTTCCTGGAGGACGTGCTCGGCCATCGCGAGGTCGGTCGGTCGGGTCACCTTCGCGGCCTCGGGGTGACCGGATACGACAGTGACCGCGCCGCCGATGCGTTCCACGAGCGAGGCGTCGTCGGTACCCGCGAACTCGTCGATGACCGCGGCCTCGTGCGCCTTGGTCAGCAGCTCGCGGCTGAAGCCCTGCGGGGTCTGCACGGCGTACAGGCCGTCGCGGCGCAACGTCTCGACGACCCGGCCGTTCTCGACCCGCTTGACGGTGTCCGCGACCGGCAGGGCGGGCACCACCGCCTCGGCGCCATGCGCGACCGCCTGCACCACGTCGTCGACGAGCTGGCTCGGCGCGAGCGGCCGCGCGGCGTCGTGCACGAGGACCACGTCGACGTCGGGCGCGAGCGATTCCAGCGCGCGGCGTACGGACTCCTGCCGGGTCGCGCCGCCGGTCGTGACGCGCACCTCGGTCGGGACCTCGTACGTGTCGAGCACTCCACGTACCTCGGCCTCGTCGCCTGGCGGCGCGGCCACGACGACGACGTCGACGAGCCGCGCGCGGGCCAGCGCGCGAACAGCGTGCACGAGCATCGGTACGCCACCGATCAGCCGCAGCGCCTTAGGCGCGCCAGGGCCGAGGCGTTCGCCGCGCCCGGCGGCGGGGACGATGGCCGCGACCTTCATTCGCGCCGCCTCGGTCTCGGTGCTGCCTCGGCCGGCTCGCCGGCCGGGCGCGCGAAGACCATCCGGCCGTTGGCCGTCGTGAGGACGCTCGTGACGACGACCTGCGCCTCCGCGCCGATGCCGTCGCGGGAACGTTCGGCGACGACCATCGTGCCGTCGTCGAGGTAGCCGACCGCCTGCCCCGCGTCGCGACCGGCCTTGAGGAGCAGCACGCTGACCTCGTCGCCGGCCTGGACTGCCGGGCGTAGCGCGAGCCCGAGCGCGTGCAGGTTGAGGACCCGGACGCCGGCCAGCGCGGCGGCCTTGGCGAGGTTGGTGTCGAGCGTCAGCAGCGCCGCGCCGCGGTCGAGTGCGATGCGGACCAGTTTCGCGTCGACCTCGGGTACGCCGGGCGCCAGGTCGTCGATGACCTCGATCTCGACGCCGGGCTCGCGCCGTAGCGTCTCGAGGATCTCCAGACCCTTGCGACCGCGCGACCGGCGCACGTCGTCGCCCGCGTCGGCGAGGCCCTGCAGCTCTCCGAGCACGGGGAGGCAGACGAGCATCGTGCCGTGCAGGAACCCGGCGCGGACGACGTCGA
>CBQZLL010000200.1:0-5947 GCA_967749945.1 uncultured Frankiaceae bacterium | reverse complement strand
CCCGCCTGCGGAGGAGCCCGGGGTTGGGGCCCCGGGCGGGGAAAGCGACACCGAGACCCCGGCAGGGGAGTAGGTGGCCGCGGCGCACCTCGACGCGGCCCTCCAGCACCTCGTGATGGGCATCGTCGAGCACCCGGACGACGTCCAGGTGTCCCAGCGCACCGGCCGTCGCGGTACGACGTTGGAGATCCGCGTCAACCCCGAGGACCTCGGCAAGGTGATCGGCCGCAACGGCCGGACCGCCAAGGCCCTCCGCGCCGTCGTGGCCGGCATCGGGGGAAAGGGCATCAGGGTCGACGTCGTCGACACCGACGAGATTCGTTAGCGCCGTGGACCTCGTCGTCGGGCGCATCGGTCACGCGCACGGCGTGAAGGGTGAGGTCAGCGTCGAGGTCCGTACCGACGACCCCGACCGCCGCTTCGTCGCAGGGTCGGTCCTGAACACCGACCCGGCCGAACGCGGCCCGCTCACCGTCGTCACCACCCGCCCGCATCACGGCCGGCTGCTCGTCGCATTCGACGACGTCGGCGACCGCAACGCGGCCGAAGCGCTACGCGGGACGCTGCTCGTCGTCGACTCGGCCACGGCCGGCGAGACGGACGACGGCGAGTGGTGGGACCACGACCTCGTCGGTCTCGCCGCCATGACGACCGAAGGCCGCGTCCTCGGCACCGTCGCCGACGTCGTGCACGTTCCGGGCGCGCCGTTGCTCTCCATCGTGAGCGAGGACGCGCGCGAGGTGCTGGTGCCGTTCGTCGCCGAGTTCGTGCCCGAGGTCGACGTCGCGCACGGTCGCCTCGTCGTCGCGCCGCCGCCGGGACTGCTCGAGCTCGCCGAGCCCGAGGACTGACGCGTGCGCGTCGACGTCGTCACGATCTTCCCCGAGTTCTTCGGTCCCCTCGACGTGTCGTTGCTCGGCAAGGCGCGCGAACGCGGTCTCGTCGATCTGCGCATCCACGACCTGCGCGACCAGACCGACGACAACCACCGGACCGTCGACGACGCGCCGTTCGGCGGCGGGCCCGGGATGGTGATGAAGCCCGAGCCCTGGTACGCCGCCCTCGAGCAGGTGGTCGACTCCGGCGCGCCGGGCACGAAGCCGCGGATCGTCGTCCCGACGCCGAGCGGGCGGCTGCTCACCCAGGCCATGGTCGAGGACCTCGCGGCCGAGCCGTGGCTCGCCATCGCCTGCGGCCGGTACGAAGGCATCGACCGTCGCGTCATCGACCGCTGGGCCGACGACGAGGTCAGCCTCGGCGACTACGTCCTCGCCGGCGGCGAGGTCGCCGCGCTCGTCCTCGTCGAGGCGGTCACCCGGCTGCTCCCGGGCGTCGTGGGCAACGCCGAGTCCGTCGCCGACGACTCGCACACGACCGGCCTGCTCGAAGGCCCGGTCTACACCCGGCCCGCGTCGTACGACGGGCGCGACGTCCCGGCCGTGCTGCTCTCCGGCGACCACGGCGCGATCGCGCGGTGGCGCAGGGACGAGGCGCTGCGGCGTACGGCGAGGCTGCGACCCGACCTGTTCGCGCAGGTCGAGCTGGACGAGCGGGACCGGGCGGCGTTGGCGACCCCCCCGCCCGATATGGCAGACTGAGCGGCTGCGCGCCGTCTGCGCGCTCACTCATCGCGCCACAAGACGGAAAGCGACGTGCCATGAACACCCTCGACAACCTCGACGCCGCGAGCCTGCGCTCGGACATCCCCGACTTCCGGCCTGGCGACACGGTCAAGGTCGGCGTCCGCGTCGTCGAGGGCAGCCGGGTGCGTACCCAGGTGTTCCAGGGCGTCGTCATCCGCCGCCAGGGCGGCGGGATCCGCGAGACGTTCACGGTGCGCAAGGTGAGCTTCGGCGTCGGGGTGGAGCGGACGTTCCCGGTGCACAGCCCGATCCTCGGCAGCATCGAGATCGTGACCCGCGGCGATGTCCGCCGGGCGAAGCTGTACTACCTGCGCGACCTCCGCGGCAAGGCCGCCAAGATCAAGGAGAAGCGGGAGACCGTCACCAAGTGACGGACGAACCGGCCGACGCCGACACGGCCGCGGCGGGGGGGACCCCTCCCGCGGAGGAGCCCGAGGTTGGGGCCCCGGGCGGGAAAGAGAACACCGGGTCGTTCCTGCGCGAGCTGCCGTTCCTGTTGCTCATCGCGTTCGTCCTCGCGCTCGTCATCAAGGCGTTCCTCGTCCAGGCGTTCTTCATCCCGTCCGGGTCGATGGAGCAGACGCTGCACGGCTGCCCCGGGTGCCGCGGCGACCGGGTGCTCGTCAACAAGCTCGTCTACAAGATCCGCGACATCCACCGCGGCGAGATCGTCGTCTTCAACGGCCTCGACTCGTTCCAGGCGGAGGTCGTCGTACCGCCGCCGCGCAACGCATTCGACTCGGCCCGCCGCAAGTTCTCCAGTCTCATCGGCCTCGGCGCGCCGGGCGAGAAGGACTTCATCAAGCGGGTCATCGGCCTGCCTGGCGACACCGTCGCGTGTTGCACGAACGGCCACGTCACCGTCAACGGCGTCGAGCTGCACGAGCCGTACCTCTACGAGGACGACCGCCAGCAGTTCGCGCCCGTCGTGGTGCCGAAGGGCAAGCTGTTCGTCATGGGCGACCACCGCGGGCGGTCCAGCGACTCGCGGGCGAACGGGCCGGTGCCCGTCAACAAGGTCGTCGGGCGCGCGTTCGTCGTCGTCTGGCCGCCGAGCCGGATCAAGGGCCTGCGCGTACCCGGCGAGATCGAGCACGCGGGCGTGCCGAAGCCCGCCGCGTTGCCCGCGCCCGCGTGGTCGGTGACGGCGACGCCGCCGGTGCTCGGCCTCGGTCTGGCGCTGCCCGTCACCGCGGTGCGCCGGCGGGTCCGGCGCCGCCGCGCGAGGCGCTGCGCCGCCTAGCGCCGTGCGCGTCCGAACCGCCGCGCGGGTGATCCTCGTCGACCACGCGTACCGCGTACTGCTGCAGCATGCGACCGACCCGTCGACGCCCGAGCGCGGGACGTGGTGGGAGCTGCCGGGCGGTGGCGTACGGCTGGGTGAGGACCCGGCGGACGCCGCGCTCCGCGAGCTGCGCGAGGTGACCGGTGTGTACGCGGGCGTACGGATGGGGCCGTGCGTGTGGGTGCGCGAGGTTCGCTTCCGCTTCCGCGGGCTGCCGTTCCACCAGCGCGAGCGCATCCACGTCGCGTGGCTCGACGACCCGGAGGCGCCGCGCGCCGCTCGCGCGCACGAGGCGCTGGAGGTCGGCGCGCTGCTGGGCGACCGGTGGTGGACGCTCGACGAGCTCGCGGAGACTGCCGCGCGGTTCTACCCGACGCGGCTGCCCGCGTTGATGCCCGCCGTCGTCCGCGGCGAGTACGGCACCGTGCCGATCGACGTCGGCGACTAGCTCACGCGACCGCGGCGGCGGACGGCGTAGGCCGCGATGCCGAGCAGCCCCGCGAGTGCCGGGAGCGCGAGGTCGGCACCCGTCGTCGGCAACGTCGTCCGCGGCTCCGTCGTCGTCACCGGCGGCTTCGCCTTCGGTGGCTTCACCTTCGGCGGCGTGACGGTCGCGCCGCCGACGAGCGGCGTACCGGCTGTTTGCCGGACGAACGCGGGCAACGACACCGCGCCGCCCTGCCGCGTGTCGGAGTAGCCGGCGTAGAGCATGCCGTCGCCGGTCACGTCGACGCTGAAGTAGTCGCCGAGCCGGCGGTCGGTCGCGGTCGCCTGGCACGCCGTACCGCCCATGCAGACCGTGCCGGTGTGCATCGGCTCCTTCGTCATGACCGCGCGGGTGAACGTCGGCGCCTTGCCGTGGCAGCCGAGGCCGGTGACGGTCGTCGCGCCGACGATCCGCCAGCCGTAGGTGCCCGTCGTCTCGGCATCTTCGTTCGGCAGCTGCTTGTCGGCTTCGAGCCAGGCGATGCCTACCTTGCCGTCGTCGCCGACGCCGATCCACGGCCAGATGTCGGTCTTGTCGTCGGCGTCGACGCGGATGGGCTTCGCCCAGTGCCGGCCCGCGTCGGTCGAGTACGAGTAGTAGACGCCGGCCGCGCGGTCCCCCTTGCCGGTCTCGTCCCACGTGATGTACAGGTTGCCGCTCGGGTCGAGGTCGAGCGCCGGCCAGTGCGACAGCATGTGCACGTCGTCGTCGACGAGGCCCATCTCCGGCTCGACGAGCTTCGTGAAGTCCTGCGTGCGCGCGTCGCGGAACGCGGCGACGGACAGCTCGGTGCCGGACTGGTGCGCCTCGTAGACCGTGCCGTTGCGCTTGTCGACACGGATGTCGCCGAAGCCGCCGGGATCCTTGAAGCCCGGGGTGTACGTCTTGCCGCCGTCGACCGACTTGTAGATCGTGTGGCCGCTGTTGACCTGGTAGTCCGTCTGGCCAGCCGCGAACGTGCCGCCGGGGCCGGTCGGGTTGCCGACGAGGTAGAGGACGTTCTCGGTGTCGCCCTCGGTCCACTGGCGGTCGGTGAAGACGTTCGCGGTGGCGTTCTGCAATTGGTA
The DNA here is from genome assembly GCA_967749945.1 of uncultured Frankiaceae bacterium. Lineage (GTDB taxonomy): Bacteria > Actinomycetota > Actinomycetes > BP-191 > BP-191 > BP-191. Next base: position 1,465 of record CBQZLL010000200.1, on the reverse strand, counting down.
CGTGTGGCCCACGTCGCTCGACTTCGAGACGGCGACGTTGACCAGGTTGATCTCGGAGACGTAGACGTTGCCGGCGGTGTCATACGCGAAGTCGGGGTCGGAGAAGCCGGTCATCGGGTCGTTGTCCGGCGGCAGCGTGCGGTCGGCGAAGGACCACTCGCCGCCCTCGCTGGTGCTGTACCAGTAGTACGTCTGGCCCTTGTACTGCTGCACGAACGACGCCGTCGTGTCGTCGCCCGCGGCGGGTGAGTAGAAGTGCGTCGTGCCGGCGTGCGCGCCGTAGAGGAGCGTGCCGTCGGGGTAGGTGAAGACGATGGGCTCGCCGCCCGCGCGTGTCGTGTCCACGTACGCCGGCTCGCCGAAGGAGAGCGTCGTGGCAGGGCAGGCGGCATCCGGCTTCGCGGTTGCGGTCGTCGCGGCGCCCGCGGCAGCGGTGAGCAGGGCGAGACCAGCGAGGGCGGGCGCGAGCGGAAGACGAGGGGACACGATCGGCTCCTTGCCTGCGGGTAGCAGCGGCCTCATCGAAGGGCTTCGCCGCCGGAATACCGGTCCCCTGCCCACTATCCTGCGAGGAATGCCACCCATGAACGTCACCGACCTGCGCCGCGAGGCGGGGCTGTGGGCGTTCGAGCGCGCCCTGCGCCGCCGTGGCTTCGCCCGGGTGGCGGGGGCGGACGAGGCGGGGCGCGGGGCGTTCGCCGGGCCGCTCGCCGCGGCGGCCGTGATCCTGCCGTCGGGGAAGCGGGGCCGCGTCCCTGGCCTGGCCGACTCGAAGCTGCTGACGCACCCGACCCGCGAGGCGGTGTACGCCGAGATCGTCGAGCGGGCCGTCGCCTGGTCGGTCGTCCTCGTCCCGTGCACCGAGATCGACAGCGTGGGCCTGCACCGCTGCAACGTGCTCGCGTTGCGCCGGGCCCTGTGGGCGCTCGACCCGCACCCGTCGTACGTCCTCACCGATGGTTTTCCGGTCGCCGGGCTCGGCGTGCCGGGGCTGGCGATGTGGAAGGGCGACGCGGTAGCCGCGTGCATCGCGGCCGCGTCGGTCGTCGCGAAGGTGACCAGGGACCGGCTGATGATCGGGCTGGACTCGGAGTTCCCGGTCTACGGCTTCGCCCAGCACAAGGGGTACGCGACGCCCGAGCACCGCGCCGCGCTGCGGGAGCACGGGCCGTGCGCTCAGCACCGCTACTCGTTCGCCGGGGTGGGGGATGATGGGGGCGTGATCGTGACGGACGAGGACGTGCTCGTCAGTGCGGGAGATGCGCTATGAGCGCCGAGGACCTCGAGAAGTACGAGACCGAGATGGAGCTCCAGCTCTATCGCGAGTATCGGGACATCGTCCGGCAGTTCACGTACGTCGTGGAGACCGAGCGCCGCTTCTATCTGGCGAACGCCGTCGACCTCCAGGTCCGCAACGCCGACGGCGAGGTGTTCTTCGAGATCACCATGCAGGACGCGTGGGTGT
>CBQZLL010000199.1:0-5954 GCA_967749945.1 uncultured Frankiaceae bacterium | reverse complement strand
GCCCGACGCGGCCACGCCGAGCCGCGCCGCATTGATGCGGTCGGTCATCTCGCCGGTCTGCACGCCCGCCTCGAACAGCATGGTCCGCTGCGCCGGCGTCCCCTCGTCGTCGAACCCGAAGCTACCCCAGCCGTTCACGTCGCTCGCGTCGTCGACGCCGTGGAACAGCGTGGAGCCGACCTGGGTGCCCTTGGTGTGCGCGTAGACAGTCGTGTCCTTCGCGATGGCGTCCGCTTCGAGCCCGTGCCCACACGCCTCGTGGAACAGCACCCCGCCGCCCCCCGCGTTGAGGACCACCGTCATCTCGCCCGCGGGCGAGGGCACCGAGTCGAGCAGCCGCAACGCCCGTTGCGCGGCCTCCTCGCCGACCCGCTCGGGCCGCTCGGTCTCGTACAGCTCCAGCCCCTGCGACGCGCCAGGCCCCTCGAACCCCGTCTGGACCAGCCCGTCCCGCGCCGCGACGACCTGGCAGGCGAGCCGGGTCCGCGTGCGGGTCTCGTCGGAGAGGTGGCCGAGGGAGTTGGCGATGAACACCCGCTGGACGACGTCGGCGTACGACGCGAGCACCTGCCGCACCTCGTCGCCCTGCGCCCAGGCCGCCTCCTCCGCGCGGCGGGTGATCGCGACCTTCTCGGCCTTCTCGACCTCGCGCGGGCTGCGGCCCACCGGGTGCGTGACCGGAGGTACGGCGCGGCGCAGGTCGACCACGACGGGCGCGCCGGTCGCCGCGCCCTGGATGCCGGCCGCGGCGGCCCGCGCCGCCGACACCAGGGAGTCGCGGGAGAGGACGTTGGTGTACGCGTACGCCGCCTGGCTGCCGCGCACGACGCGGATCCCGGCACCCTGGTCGCGGCCGCTCGTCAGCTCCTCGACCCGGTGGTCCTCGATCCGGATCGACGTCGAGTCGCGCCGGTCGGCGTACACCTCCGCCCAGTCGCCGCCGGAGGACAGCGCGGCGTCGAGCGCGGCGCGGACGTCGGATTCGTCGAGCATGCGGCAGACCCTACGTCAGCGGTCGTGGTGCGGCGGCCGCTCGTCGAGGAGCCGGCGCAAACCGTCGTCGTCGTCCGGCTCGGGGGCCGCGTCCCACCCCACGTCGGAGTCGTCCGACTCCGGCGGGAGCACGGGCTCAGTCAAGGTCGCCGTGCTCGATCCGCGCGAGCCGCAGCTCGCGGACGAGCTGGTCCGACTTGAGCTCGATGCCGTCGGGGTCCGGGACGAGCGCGGCGAAGACGCCGACGAGGTCACGCTGGGACACGACGCCGACGACGCGCCCGCCGTCGACGACCGGGAGGTGGCGGATCCACCGAGCGGCCATGTGTCGCGCGGCCTCGTGCGCCGAGGTGTTCGGCACGATCGTCAGTACGTCGCGCGTCATGACGTCGCTCACCGGCGTCGTGTCGACGTCCCGGCCCTGCGCGACGGCCTTCATGATGTCGCGCTCGGTGATGATGCCGACGAGCTCGTCGCCGTTCATGACGAGGAGCGACCCGGTCTGCTGCCGCCACATCGTGTCGGCCGCGGACCGCAGGGAGTCCGACGGCGACTCCGTGACGCTCGCGTTCGTCATGACGTCGGCGACCCGCACGTCGCGCTCCTCTCTCCGGCCGGGCTCCCGAGCCTACCTCCCGGCCGGTAGACTCCAACGTCCATGGCCCGCGTACCCGCGTCACTGCTCGCCGCGTGCGCCGCGGCGGCGGTCTTCGCGTCGGCCGCCCCCGCGTACGCCACCGCAGCACCGACGACCGTCACCGGCCTCACGAGCACGCCCGGCGACAGTCAGGTCGCTCTGGCCTGGACCAACCCGGCCGACGCCGACTTCGCCGGCGTCACCGTCGTGAAGAAGACCGGCACCACGCCGCCCGCGACGATCGTCGACGGCACGACCGTCTACGCCGGCGTCGCCCAGCACGCGGTCGCGTCGGGCCTCACCAACGGCTCCGCGTACAGCTTCGGCGTCTTCACCCGCAACATCGACGGCGACACCTCCGCACCCGCGACGCTCACCGACACGCCCGTGCCCGCGCTCGCCACCGCGCTCACCGGCGTCGCCGCACCCGCGACCGTGACGTACAGCCAGCACGTCCTCCTCACCGGCACGCTGCGCCGCAGCGACACCAACGAAGTCCTCACCGACGCGACCGTCGACGTCTACCGCAAGATCTACGGCCAGGCCGCCTTCAGCCGCGTCTACCGCCTCAAGACGAACACCGCCGGCATCGCGACCTACAAGTCGCTCGCCATGGTCAAGAAGACCGAGTGGTACCTCGACCACCCGGCCGACCCGTACCTCGGCGCGAGCACCAGCCCGACACTGACGTCGCTGGTACGGCCGCGGCTGACCTACGCACTCTCGGCGACGACCGTCGAGCAGAACGTCGCCGCTGTCCTCAACGTCACCATCGCCCCCAACCACTCGGGCGACACGATGGCGCTGCAGCAGTACGTCGGCGGCGCGTGGCAGAACGTCGCGTACCGCAAGCTCACCCCGACGAGCCACATCTCGATCGGCATCGCGACGTCGGCGATCGGCACCAAGGTCTTCCGCATGTACAAGCCGCACGACGGCGACCACGTCACTGTCTACTCGCCGAAGTTCGCCATCACCACCGTCACGCGCACGCTGCGCGCCGGCATGAGCGGCGCCGACGTCACCGCGGCGCAGCGCCGACTCGCCGCACTCCACTACGACCCGGGCACCATCAACGGCTACTTCGGCTTCGACACGGTGCACGCGACCGCGGCGTTCCAGAAGGTCAACGGCCTCGCTGTCAACGGCACCGTCGACCCCGCGACGCACGCGCGCCTCGCCAAGCCGAAAGCGCCGACGCTCCGCTACCCGCGCGCCGGCACCTGGGTCGAGGTCGACCTCACGAAGCAGGTCCTCTACTACGGTCGCGACAAAGCGGTCGTCCGCATCCTCGACGTCTCGTCCGGCTCGGGGAACTACTTCACCGTCGACGGCATCACGCAGCGCGCGGTGACGCCGATGGGGTCGTTCCACGTCTTCCACAAGATCGACGGGTTGCGGACGAGCCGGCTCGGCGAGCTCTGGCGGCCCGCGTACTTCGCCTCCGGCGGGTACGCGATCCACGGCAACGGGTCGGTGCCGTTCTACCCGGCGAGCCACGGCTGCATCAGGATCACGGTCCCGGCGATGAACCGGCTGTTCGCGATGCTCACGATCGGCCTGCCGGTGTACGTCTACCGCAACTAGTCCGTGCCCCCGTAGCTCAGGGGATAGAGCAACGGTTTCCTAAACCGTGTGTCGCAGGTTCGAATCCTGCCGGGGGCGCAACGAACATGGGAACGGCGGTCGGGGCCCGCCGCGTTGTGTGCGTGTTCTACGACGAAGTGATCTTGTAGCGACGATCCGTCGTACTCGCTACCGCCCGGTCACGCCCACTGTTCGCGACTCGTCCACCGGCACCGGACGGTGCTTCCGGCTCCCGACTACTAGCAAGGTTGCGGCGGTAAAACCAACCATGCTTCCCAGGGCGTTGGCGATCACATCGTTGATGTCGGTCGCCCGTCCAACCTCCATGAACCATTGGGCGGCCTCTAGGCCGGAACCCACCACAGCGGCAGCCAAGAGCACGCGCCACCAGGTCTTGACGCCGATGTTGGCAGCCGAAGCCAGCGCACCAAACGGCATGAATAACAAGAGGTTGGCAAGAACGTTGAGAACCGTGTTGCGCAGATCGTGGGTCAGATCAAGACTGGGGTGCAGGTTGATGCGTTGCCCGCGCCCAGGGTTGGGGGCGAGCGTTAGTGCGATTACCGTAACCAGCCAGCTCGCCAGTGCGATGCGAGCGAACAACTGTTTGCGTCTGAGCGTGAGTCGGGACACTGGCCTGTCAGCTCCTGTTCTCCAAGACTTGCGGACATCTTGGTGGGCTACAATTGGCCCTCAATGCGCAGAACGCCGTCCGGGCCAGGCAGGTTGCTGCTGCCGGTCATGGCGACGGCAGAAATCAGCATGCGGACTTCCTCGTCCGGGTAGTGCAGGTACGGATTGTAGGCCACGTCCGAGGTGTCGCACTCGTCGCTACCGGAGCTATCCACGCACGCCTCTAGCTGGACGGCGTAGATACCACTGCCGTCGTGAATGTAGAGGTTGTTCCACTCCACTGACGTGCCACAGCCATTGCTGTCGTAACGCTTCTGCGTTGCCCACGCCCCGCTGGCCGCGTAGACGATGAAGTGGGCGTAGACGTCGCTGGAATCGCAGGAACGGTCAGCGACGTAGAGTCGGATCGGGTAGACACGCTCGTCGCTCTCGTACGTCACCGTGGCATCAGAACCGACACCGGGGTAGTCGTTGGCTGTGAGATAAGACGTACGTGGGTACTGTGCGTTCGCCGTTGGCACCATGACGGCCAGCGTCGCCACAGCTACCCCCATGGCGACCACTGCTCGCAGACTGTTACGCGCTTTCATGTTTCCTCCTCCGTTTGTGATCCCTCGTGCGAGAGACTCATGTCTTGACGAGCCGTGACAGTCGTCAGGGGTTCGGCTGGCAGTGGCAGGCGCGCCGACAGCCGTGCGGACGGGCCTGCTCCGACTCCCGCCTCACTAACCCCGACAGTTCACGAACCTTTGGTCCGGACCACGGCGCCGGCGCCGTTGGCGCGCAGGAAGCTCACGAGGTTCGGCAGCAACGTCGTGCGGCTCTCGTTGCCCATGAGCATCGAGACGTGGCCGGCCGGGCAGCGTACGACAGTCGGCGCTTTCCGCAGGTCGCGCGTGAGAGCCAGCGACGAGGCGACCGGCACGATGTGGTCGTGGTCGGTGACCGCGACCAGCACCGGCACGGCGACGGCACGCAGGTCGGCGCGCCGGCCGAGTACCCGCATGGTGCCGCCTTCCAGCGTGTTCCCCCGGTAGAAGTCGACCAAGTCGAAGAACAGCGCCCCGGGCATCCGGCGCTGCTCCCATGCCCAGCGGTCGAGCGCGCCCGCGACAGCTTGGAACGTCCGGTCGCTCCTCGCGCGCAGCCGCTCCCATGCCGAGGCGAGAGTCCTGCGCCGTAGCGCGTGAAATGCCTCCCGTACGACCCACGGGGCGACGTTGCCGCCGCCGTCGAGACCCGCGCACGGCAGCAACGCCGGACTGCGCAGCACGTCGCCCATGCCGCCGGGGACGAACGTGTCGACCGGCGGCGCGACCAGCGCCAGCGACGCGATCGGTCCGGCACCCAGCGCGGCTACGGTGGCGAGCGCGAGCGTTCCCCCCATGCAGTAGCCGATCAGGTGCACGCGGCCCGTGGGTGAGCTGGCCGCGATTTCGCGAGTCGCCGCCACGAGCGTCTCGGCGTATGCGTCCCAGCCGCGCATGCGGTCCGCGCGGCCCGGGTCGCCCCAGTCGAGCAGGTAAACGTCCTGTCCCGCGTCGCACAGCCCGCCGATCAGCGTGCGGTACGGGAGCAGGTCGAGGATCCACGGTCGGGTGATGAGCGAATGGACGACGACGACCGGCTCGGTCACCGGCTTGGCGGGCAGCGACGTCGGCCTGGTGAGCCGCGCCCGGCCCGACCGCCACACTTCGCGCGCCGGCGTGGCCATCGTCACCCGGGGCGGGTTCGCAAGCAGCCGCCCGATCGCGTGCGGCCAGCTCGGCAACCACATGCCGATCCGAAACAGCCTCGCCCGTACGGCACGGAGCGCGTCCCGCGCCAGGTTGCGGCGGAGCAGCCGCCGGTAGGTGCTGTGGGCCCGCGCCGAAACCTCGACCGCGAGTGCGGTGGCGACCACGACGAGGACACCGGTGGCAACCGCGACGACGAAAGGCACGGCGCCGGATGCTACGCGCGGCGCGCGAGCCCGCCGTGGCACATCGACCGGGGCAGTCCCGGCGAAGGTCACGGGCGCACTGCCGGTGCACCGAACGCGAGGCGCGGGGGGGCCCGGGGGCGGGGGCGGCCCCCCGCCGCCCCCAGGGGGGTCGACCAGGGG
>CBQZLL010000198.1:0-5969 GCA_967749945.1 uncultured Frankiaceae bacterium | reverse complement strand
TGGACTTGACCCTGAACGTGTACGCCGTGCCGTTGGTCAGCCCGGTGACGGTCGCGGACGTGACCGCGCCGACGTTCGTGGTCGAGACCAGCGTCGCACCCTGGTACGCGGACACGACGTTGGCGAGGACGGCCGAGCCGTTGTTGTTGGCGGCGGTCCAGGTCACGGTCGCGCCCGCCGTCTCCGGGACCGCAGTCACCGTGGTCGGCGCGAACGGCACGCCCGCCGGCGTGACGGCGTTCGACGCGACCGAGTACGGACCGAACCCGACGGTGTTCACCGCCGCCACGGTGAACGTGTAGGACGTGCCGTTGGTGAGACTGCCGAGCGTCGCCGACGTGACGAGGCCGACGCCAGTCGTCGAGACGATCGTCGTGCCGATCCAGGTCCGGACGTAGTAGCCGGTCACCGCGTCGCCGTTGCCGCCGGCCGCTGTCCAGGTCACCGTCGCCTGGTGGTCGCCCCGGGTCGCGGCGACCCCGGTCGGCGCGAACGGCACGCCCGCGGGCGTGACGGTGTTCGAGGGGTCGGAGTCGGGGCCGGTGCCGATCGAGTTGGTCGCGGCGACCTTGGCGTAGTAGCCGGTGCCGTTCGTCAGGCCGGTGACGGTCGCGCTCGTCGCGCCGGCGCCCGCCGACGTGGTCGCGACCTGGGTGCCGTCGGACGCGCGGAACGTCTTGACCGTGTAGCCGGTGATCGCGGCGCCGTTGTTCGCCGGGACGGCCCAGGCGACGGAGAGCTGGTGGTCGCCACGGCTCGCGGTCACCGAGGCGGGCTTGTCCGGCGGCGCGTTGTACGTCACCTGGATCGTCGGGACCGCACTGCCGTTCTCGGTCATCGCCACCGCCGTCAGGCCAGCGCCGGGCGGCGTCTCGCTCGGCGCCTTGACGACCAGGCCGTTGTTCGGCGCGGTGCCCCCGATCCAGCCGGCGACGAGCGAGGTCAGCGCGCTCGACGTCAGCGCGACCTGACTGCCGTTCGCGATCAGCGTGCCGCTGCCGAGCACCGTCGAGCCCGGGGCGCCGCCGAGGCCGCCGCCGGGCCACGCGGTCGACCCGTCGCTGGTGAGCCAGGTGGCTCCGGTGGTCCAGGCCGCGCCGGCCTCGCGCAGCTCGACCGACACGTTCGGACTCGCGCCGGTGGGCGCGGTGAGCAGCACGGACGCGCCGGTGACGACGGTCGGCTGCGGGAAGCCACTCATGTCGTAGCGCAGCAGCAGCCGCCGGGCACCGGTCGCGTCGGCACCGACCTGCGCCGTGTTGCCGGCGCAGTCGGGGGTGGTCAGCCCAGTCGCCGCGCTGGTCACCGCGCAGTCGACGACCCGGGTCGCGCCGGAGTACTGGAGCGACGGGTCGAGCACGATCGGGAATGACTTGCCCTTGAGCCAGGCCGGATGGACCGACTCGACGACGTCGAAGCCGTCACCGTGCGGGATCACCTTCAGCGTCGCGGACGGGACGACCCGGCCGTGCGCGTCGAGCTGCTCCTCGGGGCCGACGTTCTCGACGTACGCCACCGGCGCGGGCATGACGAGGAACTCGCCGTCCGCGACCGGCTTGTCGAAGCGGTAGCCGCCGTCCGGGGTGCGCACCGCGTTGCCGAGCGCGCCGGCCGGGTCGGAGAGGTGGAACCGGTACGTCGTCGGCGACGTCGCGTCGGCGAGCAGCACGGTCTGCTTCACCGCGGTCGCGGTCACGTCGAAGGTCACGACCGCGTGCGCCTTCGGCGCGACGTACTCGACCGACGCCCCGGCGACCGTCGGCTCGTCCAGCGTCAGGCCCGGGGCGCTCAGCGTGACGTCGCCCGCGTCCAGCTCGAGCGAGTACAGCCGGTCCGCGTCCCGGCCGAACGCGAGCGGCCGGACTCCGCCCGGGACCGTCGCCGCGTCGGCGTCGGTCTCCGCCGCGGCGGGCACCAGCGTCGCGTCGACCGGCACCCAGGCACCGGTCGGGTCGGTGTGGAACGTGAGGTCCGGGTACAGGGTCCGCGTCACGGTCCCGTCGTCGTTGCCGACCCAGTGCGAGTACGGCGTCCAGCCCTCGGGCCGCGGCGCCCTCGGCCCCGCCTTCGCGGACAGCGCGTTCGCCGGCCCGGCCGCCGCGACATCGGCGACGAGGACGGCGAACGCCGTCGCGAGACAGACACGAGCGAGCCTGGAGACAGCACGACGAGATTGCACCACGGTGAATCCCCCCACGGGATCGACGGCCGGGGTGATCGCCGCTATGCGGCGAATAGGCATCTGGGCCCGGCCTGGCGAGCGACGGTCCCAGGACGTCCCAAGCTCGTCAAGGACGGTTGATCCCGGCAATCTCCCCCAATTCGGACGTCCGTCACGATATCGCCGGGATTAATCGGCAAAACCGGTCAATCCTCCGGTCAGGTCAGGACGAGCCTCCGGCGCGGCCGGACGCGGGGTGGCAGTACGGCCAGCGGCACGAAGCCGAGCAGGCGCGGGTGCGGGCCGTGCGATGTCGTCCCCGCCGGTACGTCGTGTGAGGTGAACGCGACGACCTGCTGGAACGTCGGCCGGTTCTGCCAGTCGATGTCCCTGTTCCCGACGATGCCGACCGTGACCGCGCGGATGTCGTCGATGTGCTTGTCGTACGTCCACGCCTGCGGGTTGGCGCCCTGCTGCGCGGTCAGCGTCGCGACCGCCGCCTGGAGCGACGCGAGCAGGTCCGCGCGGCACTGCGTCAACGTCCCGCCACCGCAGTACCCGCGGGAGTACGGCCCCGCGACAGTCGCGCCACGGACGGCGCGCAGGTCCTTGTTGAGGTAGCCGTACCAGGGGACGCCGTTCCACGACGACCCGACGCCGAGCGCCGGGTGGTCGTCGACGGCCTTCGGCAGCGCGTCGACCAGGTTGCCGAGCGTGCCGCGCAACGCATCCTTGGCGAGTGCCGGATACCAGGTGTCGGCGAGCGCGACCGCGGCCTGCTCGTCGTACGCGCCGTCGCGGTCGTGGTCGACCCGGTGCGCGCCGCCCGCGATCCAGTTCCGCAGCAACGCGGCGACCTCCGGCGCGACCGACGGGTCGGTGCCGATGACGTCGAGGGCGTACGGGATGACGTCGGTCCCGCGCACGTCCGCGGTCGCCGCGTCGATCATCGCCTGGACCAGACCGGCCCGGGTCATCTTCTTCGGCCCGGCGATGCCGGCCGCGATCCGGCGGGAGAGCTGCTGCGACCGGTACACGGCGCCGTAGCCCCACTCGTTGTCGGCGGCGGCGAAGCCGGGGGCGGGCTTGTTGTTCCAGTTCGCGATGAAGCCGGGGTTCGGGTTGACCGCGTGCGGGTGGTCGGCGAACGGCAGCCAGCCCTGCCACTCGAACTCGCCGGTGCCCCACGACGGGAGGTCGGGGTCGACCCGCGGATCGCGGACCGGCAGCAGGCCCGACTCGAAGTACGCGATGTCGCGGTCGTCCGTATAGAACCAGTTGAACGTGTAGTCGACGCCGTCGAACGCGGTCATGAACGTGTCGGCGCCGTGCACCCAGTTCGGGTCGTTGATGCGCATGAAGCCGATGCCGCTGTCGAGCTCGTGGCCGTACGTCACCCGGTGGTTGACGACCGCGACCGGCGTACCGCCCGCGGCGGTCGTCCGGAGCTGCACGATGCCGTGCCGGGTCCGCATCACGGTGAGCTTGACGACCTGTGGCGCGCCGGTGCCGCCCGCGCTCGGCTTCGCGATCTCCTGGTGCTCGCGGATCTCCATCGGCGTGCAGGTCGTGCCGACGAGGTACGCCGTCGAGTTCACCGTCGCGGGCGAGCCGTCGACGTTGCACAGCTTCTCGAAGACCTGGTCGGTGTTGTCGCCGCTCGCGCTCGTCGCGGACCAGGCGTAGTCGCGGCCGCGACCGAGCTCGACGATGAGCTGCGTCCCCGCGAACGACACCCCGCGCGCCTCGATGCCCGGCCCGTGCAGGTCGACCTCGGTGAGCAGCTGCGGCGTGAAGTAGCCGGTCTGCGGGCCGAACACCGTAAGGGGGTGCCCTGTCGCAGACTCCTTCGCGGAGACGAGCAGGGCGTTGCTCATGCCGTTCGGGTTGAGGTCGAGCGGGATCGGCCCGAGCGGGCCGTCGAGGACCGGGACGCTCGGCAGCGGCGAGGAGCCGCTCGGCGAGCCTGCGCCCGGTGCCGTCGGCGCGTCGAGGTCGGGCAGCGCGACCGCCGCCGGATCGACACCCGACTGGCCGAGGTACGGGAACGTCGTCGGGATCGTGACCGGAGCCTCGGGGTCGTCCCGCTCGCGCAGGTCGTCGAACACCTTCCGGCCCTCGGTCGCGCCGAACTTCTGCGTCAGCCGCTGCAGCCAGATGCCGTTGTCGTACTCGCCACCGCCGCCGAGGCCGAACCGGCCGCCGACCAGCGACGCGACGTAGATGAGGTCGGCGCGCGTCCAGTCCTGCGGCACGATCTGCAGCGCCGGGTACTCGGCCGGGAGCTTCGTCGGGTCGGCGATCGCGTCGTGCTGCGCGGCGTTGATGCCGGCGAGGAACGCGTCGATGCCGCGGACGAACCGCGCGCCCTCGGCGCCGAACCGCACCGGCAGGTTGGCGACCTGTGCCTCGGCCTCGGCCGGCGTGTAGTCGGCGTCGCGGAGCTGCGCGGCGTCCATCGCGATGTTCGCGTCGGACGGGCCGAGGAACTCGGCGGCCCGCGCGGCGCCGACGTGGCGCAGCGTGTCCTGGAGGAACATCCGATCCTCGGTGCCGACGTAGCCGGCGCCGAACTCGGTGTCCTCGTACGTGTCGCCGTAGACGTGCGGCACGCCGAACTTGTCGCGGGCGACGGTCACGCCGGCCTTGGGCGAGTACGTGCTGACGATGTCGGCGGGCGCGACGCCGAGCGCCGCGCTCTTGTAGTACTTGCTGCCGAGGTCGGCGTCGGTGATCGCGCCGGGCTCGGGGACGTTGAGGGCGTCGTACATCTCGAGCTGGTCGTCGAAGTGCTCTGGGCGCTCGCCCGTCGCCTCGAAGGTCAGGGCCTCGACGGCGTTCATCCTGCCTTGGGTGCCCGGAGGCAGGATGTTCAGGACGGTGCCGTAGTCGGGCGAGAGGGTCGGGGTGGCGGCGCCCGCGGTCGGCGGGATCGCGAGGGCGAGCAGGAACGGCAGCGCGAGAGCACGGCGCATCGTGAGTGGCTCCTCGGTCGGATCGTCACGGGTGGCGTACCCGCTCGTTGGACAGTAGGACGTAGAAGTCCGAAATTCCTCTCTTGTCCTGTTCCGTCGGAATGCCGAGAATCTCTGGCACTCCCCCCAGCCCGGAGCGGTCTCCCGTGCGCCTTCGCTCGCTGGTCGCCTTGGCGGCCCTGGTCCTCCCTGGTACGACGCTGCCCGCACATGCCGCGGCGCCGTTCGCGTTCCTGCGGGTGCCGGTCGGGTCCTTGACCGCGACCGTCGACCGGACGTACGCCGTGCCGGCCGGCGCGCTGCTCGGCGGCGTGACCTGGTCGTCCGGGTCCGCGTCGGTCTCGATACGCCGTGGGGTCGGCGCGTGGGAGACGCTCGACAACGAGATCGGCGGGCGGCCCGGCACCGAGCCCGCCTGGCTGGGGGCGCCGGTCGTGACGTTCCGGATCGCGCCGGCCGGCGCGGTCTCGGGAGTGACCGTCGACTTCGTCGGAGCCGGTTCCTCGTCGTCCTCGCCCGGTGTGCAGACGCGGACGGTCCCGCGGATGGGCGCGGTCGTGACGCGCGCGGGCTGGGGCGCGGACGAACGGCTGCGCTCCGGCGGCCCCGAGCTCACGACGCCCAAGGCCGTCGTCGTGCACCACACCGTCACCGCGAACGACTACTCGCAGGACCAGGCGGCGTCGTACGTGCGAGCCGTGTACGAGTACCACACGCGCTCGCGCGGCTGGTCCGACATCGGCTACAACCTGCTCGTCGACCGCTTCGGCACCGTGTACGAAGGCCGGTACGGCGACTTCGCGCGCGGCGTCGTCGGCTCGCACACGGCCGGG
>CBQZLL010000197.1:0-6026 GCA_967749945.1 uncultured Frankiaceae bacterium | reverse complement strand
TCTCCGAGCAGGTCCGCGACGGCGGCGTCGTCGAGCGGGATCGCGGTCGGTGCCGAGGAGTCGAGCACCGCGCCGAGCGGCGGCCACGCCTGCGCGCCGCGCCGCAGCGCGAGCAGCAGGTCGGTCTCGGCGCCGCCGCCGAGGCGTTCCAGCACGGTCGCGGGTGCCCGCCACAGGTCCGCGGCGTCGACCACCAAGGACGGGTCGGTACGGCTCCGGAGCTGGATGACCGCGGTGAGGTCCTCCTCGCCGGTCGTCTCGATGCGCAGCCCGGCGCGCGAGCCCGCCAGGCCGCGACCACTGTCGTCGAGCCACGGCGCGAGCGCGGTGACGTCCTGCGGCGCCCGCCCCGCGAACGCCGGGTGTGCCGTCGACAGCGGCGCCGCCGCCGTACGCACCAGCGTGTCCGCGACTGCGTCGCCGAACGCTCGTAGCACGGCGGCCGCGCTACGTATCCGTAGCGGTCGGGTCGCCGCGACCGCGATCGCGTGCGCCTCCGGCGGGCACGCGTCGACCAGGGCGGCGAAGCGCTCCGCGTCCTCGGCGTCGAGCGGGCCGAGCCGCCAGGTGTCGTACCCGCCCTCGGTCACTGCCGGGACGAGCCGCCCGCGCGCGACGAGGGTGACCGCCCAGGTCGCCGCCGCGGTCCAGAACCGCAGCGTCGCCGACTCGCCCGGTGCGTCGAGGAGGCGGGGGAGGACCTCGCCGAGCGGGTGCAACGTCGCGGGTAGCGAACGCCGCCGCGGACCGGCCGGCGTCGGTACGACGAGGTCCGCCCGGTCTTCGGCGGCGGGGTCGCCGGCGAGCGCGAGGACGCCGAGGCGCGGCGGGTCGGCCGGCAGGAACGTCGCCTGGCCGCGGAGCTCGACGGGCATCCGTCCAGCCTAAGCCCGAACGCGGTGTGCTCGACGCCGCCCGTCCACAGCTCCGAGGCTCGGCCTTGTGACTTGATAACATCGTCATATGACAACTCCGCTCTACCTGCGGAAGGCCGAGATGTTCCGGACCCTCGGGCACCCCGGCCGCATCCGGATCCTGGAGCTGCTCGTCGACGGCGAACGCTCGGTCGGAGCCCTGCTCCCCGACGTCGGCCTCGAGGCGTCGCACCTGTCGCAACAGCTCGCCGTCCTCCGCCGGGCGGGGCTCGTGACGTCGCGGCGCGAGGGGTCGAGCGTCATCTACGCGCCGGCCAGCCCGCTCGTCGCCGAGCTCATGGCGGCCGCGCGCCGGGTCCTCACCGAGGTGCTCGCCGGGGACGCGGGGCTGCTCGCGGAGCTCCGAGCGGAGGGCTCGTGACGCTCGCTTGGTTGCTGCCCCGACGGGATGACCTCACCGAGATGTCCCGGCACCCGCGCTCCGACGTCGTCGCGGGGCTCACGACCGGGGTCGTGGCGCTGCCGCTCGCGCTCGCGTTCGGGGTCGCCTCGGGCATGGGCGCCCGCGCGGGGCTGATGACGGCGATCGTCGCGGGCGTGCTCGCGGCGGTGTTCGGCGGGTCGCGCGTGCAAGTGTCCGGGCCGACCGGCGCGATGGCGGTGGTGCTCCTGCCGGCTGTCGCGGCGTACGGGCCGGGCGGGGTCCTCGTCGCCGGGATGCTCGCCGGTGTGCTGCTCGTCGCGGCGGGCGCGTTCGGGATTGGCCGGTACGTGTCGTTCCTCCCGCTGCCGGTCGTCGAAGGCTTCACGGCGGGCATCGGCGCGGTCATCGCGCTCCAGCAGGTGCCGGCCGCGCTCGGCGTCCGCGGCGTCCCGCCCGGGCGGACTGTCGTCGTCGCCGCCCGCGCCGTCTCCCGCTACGCGGCGCACCCGTCGTACGCCGCCGTCGCCATCGCGCTCGGCGTCGCTGTGGTCATGGTGGCCGGGCGGCACTTCGCGCACGCCTTCCCCGGGTCGCTCGTCGCGGTCGCGCTGGCGACGGTCGTCGCCGACGCGACGCACCTGTCGCTCGAGCGGATCGGGCACCTCCCCGCGTCGCTCGCGATGCCGGCGCTGCCCGACGTCCCGTGGGCGCACCTCGGGTCACTGGTCCCCACGGCTGTCGCGATCGCGGCGCTCGCCGGGATCGAGTCGTTGCTGGCGGCGACGGTCGCCGACGGGCTCACGGGCGGCGACCGACACGACTCCAACCGCGAGCTCGTCGGTCAGGGTCTCGCGAACGTCGTGGCACCGCTGTTCGGTGGCATGCCGGCGACGGGCGCCATCGCGCGGACGGCGGTGAGCATCCGCGCGGGCGCGCGGACCCGCCTCGCCGCACTGGTCCACTCGTTCGTGCTGCTGGCCTGCGTGCTCGGGCTGTCGTCGTACGTCGGCCGCATCCCGATCGCCGCGCTCGCCGGGGTGCTGCTCGTCACGGCCGCGCGGATGGTCGACGCGCGCGGTGCGGTCGCGCTGATGCGGACGAGCCGGGGTGCCGCGCTCGTGTTGGTGGCGACGTTCGCCGCGACGGTCGCGCTGGACCTCGTGAAGGCCGTCGAGATCGGCGTCGCGGCAGCGTGCGCGCTCGCGTTGCACCAGGTCGCGCGGAGCGCCCGGCTCGACCGGCTGCCCGCCGACGAGTCGTACGCGACGCACGACCTCATCGAGGAACACGTCGTCGTGTTCCGGATCGACGGCTCGCTGTTCTTCGCGACGGCGCACCGGCTGCTCGCGGAGCTGCTCGACGTCGCGGACGTCCGCGTCGTCATCCTGCGGCTGAGCGGTCTCACCGTCCTCGACACGACGGGTGCGCGGATGCTCGCCGACGCCGTCGCCGGGCTCGAAGCGCGTGGCGTTGTCGTGCTGCTGTCCGGCGCGCTACCGCGACACGTCGATCTGCTCACGTCGCTCGGCGTCGTCGAACAGCTCCGCCACGAGGAGCACATGTTCCCGGACATCGACGCGGCGCTGGCGCACGCGCGCGCGCACGTCGGCGAGCGAGCCCGCGTCTAGCTGGGATGCCACCGACTTTTCACGAGCGCGCGACGACGCGGAACAACCCCGGCCGTGCCTCCTCGCACAGCGCGGCAAGCCGGGCGATCGCCTCGGCCGGCTCCGGCCGTTCGCGCATCGCGGCAACGGCCTCGATGCTCGGCCACGGCCCGAACGAGTAGTACTGCTGCGGGTCCTCGACGCTGCGGACCAGCGTGCCGTCGCCCGGCGGCTGGTCAAGATTGCGGAACACGGCACCGAGCGCGCGCCACGCCGCGACGAACTCGTCGTCGCGACCGGGCAGCACGCGCCAGACACCGAGCGTGTACACGTCCTCGGTCATGCCGACCACCGTAGTCGCCGTCACGCGGGGAACACCGCTGTCAGCACGTCGTACACGTTCTGGTCCGCTGGTCCGAGCGGGTTCGCGCCGCGCTCCACGTCGCCGACTACCGCGACCGCGTCGCCGGCGACTGCCACGTCCACGCCCTGGACCGCGTCGCGCGCGGACGGGTCGAGCGTCGCCTGCCAGCGCACCGTGCCGGTCGCGATGTCGTACGCGACGAGCGAGAGTCTGGTCAGTGTGGTGTACGGCACCAGCGGCGTGTCCATCGTCACGACGTACGCCGTCGCGCCGTCTGGCGACAAGGCCAGGCCGCGGGCGAGGTCGTCGTGCCGCGGCGGGCCGTACGACGCCGCCCACCGCCGCTGCCCGCTCACGGCGTCGACGACGACGGTGCCCGCGTCGTTGCCGTCGTCGCTCGACGCGGCGCTCGACTGGCCCGTGACGACGACCCGCCCGCCGCCGACCGCGACGGCCGTCGGCGAGTTGAACCCGCCGCGCCCGCCGGACCACCGCGCGTCCCAGACCTGCACGCCCGTCGCGACGTCGTAGGCGACGGTCGCGTAGTCGTAGCCCGAGCCGCTGGTGCCGGCCCACGAGTCGCCGGTGACGTAGACCCGGTCGTCGTCCACGGCGACCGCCATCGCGCGGTCGCTCTTGTGCGCGCCGATGCCGTCGTACCGCGCGACCCAGGCGAGCCGGCCCTTGTGGCCGTGCTTCAGCGAGTACGCGACCGTCGCGTAGTCCGCGTCGAACTCCACGACGCCGTCACTCCACCCGGTTACCAGGAGCCTCGCGCCGTCGGGTGTCACCGCGAGCCCGAACGGCGAGTCGAGTCCTCGCTCGCGCGGTCCCGCATACGTGGCCGCCCAGAGCTGCCGCCCGTCGCTGCGGTATCCGACGGTGACGTAGTCGAGGTCGCCGGCCGGCGTCGTCGTGACGCCGGTGACGTAGACCTCACGCCCGTCGGGTGCGACGACGATCGCCTTCGAGCTGTCGGTGCCGTCCGGGCGGTTGTCCCACGACGCGGACCAGACGACGGCTCCGGACGAGGTGTCGAACGACGTCGTCACCATGCGCGAGTCGGTGGCCCCGACCGGGAAGGCGTCGTACGCCGCGCCGGTGACGTAGAGACGGGTGCCGTCGGGGGAGAGCGCGCCGGCGTGTGGTGAGAGGTACGCGCGGTCCTGTTGGCGGGCGGTCCAGCGTTCGGCGCCGGTCGCGCGGTCGTACCCGACGACGATCGTCGCGCCGGTCGCGGCGTAGGGGTCGGCGGGCGGGAGCGCGACGTCCTTGACGACGGTGAAGACGGTCGTCGCGGACGCGAGGACCTGCGTACCGAACTGGTCGGACCGGTCCGGCGACTCGATCGACGGGTCGTCGTACGTCGCGGTCCAGCGTTCGCATCGGTCGGTCGGCGTCGGGACGCAGGCGCCGGCCGGGTCGGCGGCGGCGGCGGGAAGGGGCGTCAGGATGACGAGGGCGGCGCAAAGCCGAGTGAACGGGGGCATACCCACACCCTGGTGCAGCCCCGAGAGGATCGTCCAGCATCCACGTCGAAAGGGGTGCGGCCCATCACCGACACTCGCGGAGACCTCGCATGCCTGTGCCTCGGCGTCTGCTCCTGCTCCTCGCCCTCGGCGGCGTCATCGCGACGGCGACGGTGGGTGCCGCCGGATCGCCCGCCGCACGCCCGCGGCCCACGCGGACCCTCACCGACGCCCTCGCCCGCAAGGCGCGCGAAGCCACGCCCGAGGACCGCTACGCGTTCGCCGGTGGCTGCTACGTCGCGAAGGCCGCGGCGAACGGCCGCTATGTCACGCGCACCGGCACGACGTTCGCCGCGACGGCCACGGACCAGGCGGCCGCCGAGCGGCTGCACTTCCAGGCGTTCGACCTCGGCAAGTACCTGCTGTTCGCCAGCCGGTCGGACTTCCTCGCCGCGGAGTCGGGGCCGCTCGACGGCGGCACGCGCGGCGCCGTGCGACCCGCGACCGGTTACGTCAAAGGCACCTACGACGAGAACCTGAAGCCGGTTCGCGACCCCGCGCTCGGCGCCGTGTCGACGGCGACGGGCACGGTCGACAGCACGTCGGCCCCGGCCCGTGCCGCGACCAAGGGCGACAGCGTCGTCGCCGCGGCGAAGCCGAGCGCGACCGCGGAGTGGGTCGTCAACGGCGTGGGGAACGCGTTCACCCTCCAGCAGGCCGTCGACGACGGGGAGGAGGAGAACCCCGGGCCGCTCGACCCGCTGATCGCAAGCACGCTGACGGCCGCGGCCGACGGGACCTTGCACCTCGCGAACGGCGCGAGCACGGGTAACGCCACGCGGTTCTCGTTCGAGCTCGCCACCGGCTGCGCCGCGTGGCCGGAGATCGACACCCAGGTCACCGGTCCGCTCGCGTCAGGCGACACGGCGTACGAGGAGACGCAGGGTTACCTCGACGCGCACCTGCACCTGATGGCGTTCGAGTTCCTCGGTGGCCGGGTGCGCTGCGGTCGTCCCTGGCACCCGTACGGTGTGACGTACGCGCTCGTCGACTGCCCCGACCACGAGCCCGGTGGCAAGGGTGCGGTACTCGAGGACGTGCTGTCGGGCAACACTCCCGGTACCGGTCACGACACGGTCGGCTGGCCGACCTTCGGCTACTGGCCGCACTACAACTCGCTGACCCACGAGCAGGTCTACTACAAGTGGCTGGAACGCGCGTGGCGCGGCGGGCTGCGGATGTTCACCAACCTGCTCGTCGACAACGGCGCGCTCTGCGAGGCGTACC
>CBQZLL010000196.1:0-6033 GCA_967749945.1 uncultured Frankiaceae bacterium | reverse complement strand
CGTACGGGCGCTTCGGCGCGGTACGTGAGGGAGCGTTCACCTCCGTTCGGGTTTGCGGGGCAATGGTGCTTGCAATTGTACGCACGTTCGCGCTCGGATGCCCTTACCCCCTGCTTGCAAGAGTGACACACGGGGGGACATCAGCCCCGGAACCTCACCCGACCGGGTGACCTGGTCCACTCCCCCCAGGGCCGAGTCAATGTGTGTCAACGACCACCAGGAGGCCCGGATGAGGCGGACTGCGCTCCTTCTCACGCTGGCAATCGCCGGCGCGGGACCGAGCACGGCCGTCCCTGCCGCGTTCGCGGGGGACTCCGTCCAGGTCGTCGTCACCTCCCCCAGTGGCGCCGCTGGTGCCGCCGCGGCGGTTACCCTCGCCGGTGGCCGTGTCGTGGCCCAGCTGCCGCTGGCCGGCGGCGTCGTCGCCCGGCTCCGGCCGGGCGCGGCGCTGCCGGACTCGGTCGTCGTCGCCGAGGACCGGACGTTCTCCGTCGCCGGCCTCTCGGCCGACTCGACCGGGGCGTCGACCGTGCGCCAGACGCTCGGCCTCGACGCGACCGGCACCGAAGGCGCCGGCGTCACGGTCGCTCTCGTCGACACCGGCGTGGCCGATGTCGCGGACCTCAGCGACGCCGTTGCCGGGCACGTCGACGTGACGGGGACCGGCGTCGGGGACGCGTTCGGGCACGGGACGTTCATGGCCGGCCTCATCGCGGGCAACGGAGCGTCGTCCGGCGGCCGCTACACCGGTGTCGCGCCCGGCGCCTCGCTGCTCGACGTCAAGGTCGCCGACGCCGAGGGCACGACGTCGCTGTCGACCGTGCTGCGCGGCCTCGAGGTCGTCGCGCGCCACCCCGAGGTCGACGTCCTCAACCTCTCCCTCTCGTCCGGCAGCCCGCTGCCGTACCAGCTCGACCCGCTGACCCGGGCGCTCGACGCGCTGTGGCGTCGCGGCGTCACCGTCGTCGTGCCGAGCGGCAACGACGGCCCCGATGCGCGCACCGTCAGCTCGCCCGGCGTCGACCCGACGCTGCTGACCGTCGGCGCGGTCGACGAGAACGGCACCGCCGGCCGTAGCGACGACACGGTTCCCTCGTGGTCCTCGCGCGGCCCGGCGCCGCAGGACGTCGCGAAGCCCGACCTGGCCGCTCCCGGCGCGCACCTCGTGTCGCTGCGCGCGCCCGGCAGCACCGTCGACGACGCGAACCCCGGCTCGCGCGTCGAGGACGCATACTTCCGCGGCTCCGGTACGTCGATGGCGACCGCCGTCACGTCCGGTGCGGCCGCGGCACTGCTCTCGGCCAGCCCGCGGTTCTCCCCCGACCAGGTCAAGAACGCGCTGACGACCTCCACGTACGACGCCTCCGGGCTCGGCGACGAGTTCGCCGCCGGCACCGGTGGGCTGGACCTCGCCGCGGCGTTCGACGCCCGGGCGACGCACGGCCGCAAGGTCCGCGCGGGCCTGCCCGGCGGCGACGTCGAGGCGGCGTTCGCGGAGCTGGCGCGGGCCTGGGCGGCCGGCGACTACGACGCGGCGGCACGGGCGTGGGCGCAGCTCGACCCGCAGGCGCGGGCCTGGGCGGCGCGGGCGTGGGCCTCCGCGGTCTGGCAGCGTGCGAACTCGTGGAGCACCTCCGAGTGGAACGCCCGTGCCTGGGCGGCTCGGGCCTGGGCCGCGCGGGCGTGGGCCGACGACGAGTGGCTGGCACGGGCGTGGGCGGCACGGGCGTGGGCCGACGACGAGTGGGCCGCGCGGGCGTGGGTCGCTCGGGCCTGGGCGGCCCGGGCGTGGGCCGACGGTTCGTGGTCGGCGCGGGCCTGGTCGGACGACGACTGGGCCGCGCGGGCCTGGGCCGAGGACGGTTGGGCGGCGCGGGCATGGTCGGCGCGAGCCTGGTCCGACGACTCCTGGGCCGGGCGGGCGTGGGCCGGGCGGGCCTGGGCCGGGCGGGCCTGGGCCGGGCGGGCCTGGGCTGACGACTCGTGGGCCGGTCGCGCGTGGGCCGGTCGCGCGTGGGCCGGACGTGCCTGGGCCGACGAAACGTGGTCGGCGCGCGCCTGGTCGGGCCGCGCGTGGGCCGGGTGCTCGTGGACCGCCGTGGACTGGATCGTCTGATGGCCGTGACGTGGACGGCGTTGTGACCGCCGTACCGGCCTACGGGCCAGGTATCGACTCCGAGCCGAGCGCGACGCGTTCGGCTCGGCGGCATTTCTCGCCCTGGGCGCGACTGCGCTCGGCGCTGCTCGGCTGGGGCACCGGCTCAGGGCAGCCCCGCGGCCTGCTCGCGCTCGTCGTCGGCGTCGACTTCCTCGGCCTGGCCGGAGCGCTGCTCGTCGCGATCCTGCTGGGCCGCGCGGGCGGACACGACCGGTGGCCCGTCGCGCTCGGGCTGCTGGCGCTGACGGCTCTCGGCGAGCTCACCGCGGTCCGGCTGCGGCACGGCGAGTCGACCGAGGACCTGACGCTGTTCGAGGCGGCGGTCGTCGTCGACGTGCTGCTGCTCTCGCCCGGGCTCGCGGTCGTCGTCCCCGTGCTCGCCCTCGCGCTCGCGTCGGCGGTGCGGCGGCGCTCGCCGGTGAAGGCGGCGTTCAACCTCGGGACGTACGCGCTCGCCACCGTCGTCATGGTCGGGACGTTCCGGATCGTGGCGGGCGGGGCGGCGCCGTTCGCGGCGCGGTCGGTGCTCGGGCTGTGCCTCGGGACGGCGGCGTTCGCGGCCATCAACCTGCTCTGCCTCGCCCGCGTGCTCGCCGTCGTCGGCGACGTCACGGTCCGCGAGGTGCTGTTCGACGGCTGGCAGCTCTCGGCGGTCATGGCCGTCGGCAACGTCGCCCTCGGCACCGTCGTCGTGGCGATCGGGCAGGCGACGCCGACGCTGCTGCCGTTCACCGCGTTGCCTGCCGTCGCGCTCACCTTCGCCTACCGGTCGGCGGCGCAGCGTTCGGACGAACGCGACCGCGCCGCGCGGCTGCTGGACCTCTCGCAGGCGCTCGTCGGCCGGCTCGACGCGGAGGAGCTCGTGGCGTCGTTCCTCACCTCGGCGCGGCGCGCGTTCCGGGCGGACCGGGCGCGGGTCGTGCTCGACATCGGCCTCACCGCCTGGCCGGTCGTCGTCGAGGTCGACGCGGGCGGCGTCCTGCGCCGGCAAGCGACGACCGCCGACGTGGCGTTGCTGGAGCGCCCGATGCGCGGCCAGGCCGCCGCGTTGGTCGGGGACGTGCAGCCGGAAGGCTGGGCGCAGGCGTTGATCGCACCGTTGGAGGCGGAGGGGCTGCGGCTCGGTGTCCTCGCGCTGGCGTCCGACTCGCGCGGGCAGCTCACGGCGGGCGACGCGGCGTTGCTGACGCCGTTGGCGTCGGCGCTGGGCGTCGCGCTGCGTGGTGCCGAGCACCTCGAGCGCGTCGTCGAGGAGACGTCGAAGCTGAAAGTGGTCGTCGACCACTCGTCCGACGGCATCTTCGTCGTCGACGGCGGCGGGCGGGTCCTGCTGTGGAACCCGGCGATGGCCGCGGTGACCGGCGTACCCGAGGACGAGGCGCACGGCGTCCTGTCCGAGCTCGTCGAGATGCGCGACACCGACGGGCAACGGGTCGACCCGCTGGCGACGGCCTTCGCGCTGACGCCGGAGGCGCCGCGCCTCGACGTCGAGATGGCGCTCGTCCGGTCCGACGGCGAAGAGCGCTGGGTGCGGTGCTCGCACGCGGGGCTGTTCGACGACGGCCGGCTCGTCCGCGACGTCGTCATCGTGCACGACGTCACCCGGCAGCGCGAGGTCGACCGGCTCAAAGCCGACTTCATCGCGACCGTCTCGCACGAGCTGCGCACGCCCGTCACGCCGATCAAGGGCTACGCCGATCTGCTCCGCCGCCGCGGCGACAAGATGAGCCTCGAGAAGCGCAACGAGTGCCTCGACATCATCGGCGACCGCGTGAACCACCTCGCCCGGCTCGTCGAGGACCTGCTCCTCGCGTCGCGGATCTCCTCGCCGCGTACGGCGATGTCGCACGACGTCACGCTCGAGACCGGCGACCTCGTCTCGCTCGCGCGGCGCGCCTCCGGCGACTTCACGTCTGATGCGGCGCGGGTCAACCTCATGCTGCCCGAGGCGCCGATCGTCGTGTCGTGCGACCCGATGCGCGTCGTCCAGGTCGTCGGCAACCTCATCTCGAACGCGTTGAAGTACTCCCCCGACAACACCCAGGTCGACGTCGCCGTGACCGCCTACGACGGGCGGGCGCGGGTCACCGTGACCGACCGCGGGCGCGGCATCCCCGCGGACCAGCTCGAGGCGGTGTTCGACAAGTTCCACCGGGTCGAGGACCCGCTGACGATGACGACGAGCGGCACCGGCCTCGGCCTCTACATCGCGCGGCAGCTCGCACGGGCGATGGACGGCGACGTCGTCGTCCGGTCGGTGCTCGGGAGCGGGTCGACGTTCGTGCTCGTGCTGCCGCTCGCGGAGACCGTGGCCGCGCTCGCGACCGACGTCACGCCCGCCGCGTCGGCGGTGGCCCGCGCGGTGACGGCGGTGCCAGGTACCGTGCCGGAGGCGCGGCGCGCCGAAACACCCGAACGGCCCAGCCTCTCTCGCTAAAGCGAGTCACGGGTCGGTGCCGACACTGACTACGACGCCCGCACACGCGGGTAGCACCGGAACGGCGGGGGCCGTCCGGCGCCAGGCCATCGGCCGTTCGCGGCCTGTCGCGTCGACG
The DNA here is from genome assembly GCA_967749945.1 of uncultured Frankiaceae bacterium. Lineage (GTDB taxonomy): Bacteria > Actinomycetota > Actinomycetes > BP-191 > BP-191 > BP-191. The sequence goes on along the minus strand of CBQZLL010000196.1, from coordinate 1,320 downwards.
CCTCATGGAGGTCACCGCCCATGTCCCAGCCCGTGCCCACAACGCCCTCGGTGAGCTGGCGCCGCCGCGCCCTCCGCCGTACCGCGGGATCGCTCGGCGCCGCGGTCGTCCTCTCCGCCCTCGTTCCCGCGATCGCGAACGCCGCGGGCGCGAACGTCGGCAACCCGGTCGCGTTCGCATTGCGCTCGTCCGGCCACACGCTCGCGTCGGCGTTCGGCGGCGACGAGACCGAGACGTCCTCGTGCGTCAGCGACACGCCCGTGCCGACCGAGTCCGCCGCACCCACCGAGTCCGCCGCACCCACCGAGTCCGCCGCACCCACCGAGTCGGTCGAGCCGAGCGAGTCCGCCGCACCCACCGAGTCGGACTGCGACACCCCGGACGAGTCCGCCTCACCCGAGCCCACGGACTCCGCGTCCGAGTCCGCCGACGGCGAGCAAGGCCAGATCGTCTCGACCGTCGCCCACTGCGCGCCGCACGGCAAGGACCCGCTCCTCGACGTCGAGGGCGCCCCGGGCAATCACGGCGGCTACATCTCGGTGGCCGCGCACGGCGACTCGCTGACGACGCCGTGGGGCACGTTCGACCTCTCGACGCAGGCAGGCGCGGACGAGCTCTGCGCAGCCGTGGCCGCCGCCCGTGACGCACTGCCGACAGAGTCGGCCTCGCCTGCGACGCACGGCGAGCACGGCAAGCACGGCAAGCCCGAGCACGCCAAGCCGGCCAAGCACGGGCACGGCAATGGTCACCAGGACCAGTCCACCGACGGCTCCGAGGACGGGTCGGAGCCCGAGGCGGACTGAGCCTCACGCGCAGGGCGGACGCCAGCATCGCGGAGCTGGCGCGCCGCCCGGCCGGACAGCAGTCCGGCGTACGACCCCGGCCTCCGTCCGCATCGGGTGGCCGGCTCGAACGGGCGGTTCGGCGCAGGCCGGGCCGCCCGTTCGCACGCCCTCTCCCGGCGCGCACGCTCGCGCGCGCGACGCGTCCGCACCGGTCCGCACGGGTCCGCCACGGCACCCGAGGTGCGGTCTCGCGGCCGCTGCTCCCGATCCGGCTGTCACGTAGCGTAATCGCACGACTACACGCGCCTCACGCGTGTTCTCCACGCGTGCCTATACGCTCGACTCACGGCACCGACCCGAGGAGGAAGACCGTGGCCGAGAAGTACGAGGGCTACTGCGTGAAGTGCAAGGAGAAGCGCGAGTTCGACGGCGAAGTGACGACGACGGACAACGGCCGCCGTATGGCGAAGGGCAGCTGCCCCGTCTGCGGCACGAAGATGAACCGCATCCTCGGCAAAGCCTGACGCGCACGACC
>CBQZLL010000195.1:0-6073 GCA_967749945.1 uncultured Frankiaceae bacterium | reverse complement strand
GATCAACCGCGTCATCGACTTCTTCCCGCCCCACGAGCAGAAGCAGGTACGGCTCTCGCTCGCGGCGAGCCTGCGCGGCATCGTCTGCCAGCGGCTCGTACCCCGCGCCGACGGCGAGGGGCGTTGCGTCGCGATGGAGATCGCGGTCAACACCGGCCGCATCGCCGACGCGATCGCCGACGCGGACAAGACGTCGACGATCCCGACCCTGGTCGGCGAGGGCGCGTACTACGGCATGCAGACGTTCGACCAGCACCTGGTCGCGCTGATCCGTGACGGCGTCATCACGCTGGAGGCCGCGATGTCTGCGTCGACCAGCCCGCACGACCTCACGGTCGAGCTGCGCCGCCTGGGTCTCGTCGCCTAGAGACACACCTCGTGGGGGACCGGCGGGCACGGCACCTCGGTGCAGATCAGGATCGTCGCCAGGTCCGGTGCCCGGACACTGTCGTTACGCCGTCGCAGACCTTCGTCGTCGGCCGCACCTGGCAGGCGTACGCTGCGCCGCGTGCCGCTCGACCCGGGTCTGTTCGCGATGCGTGCGTACGTCGTCGGCGACGACGACACCGCGCTCGCCGTCGGCTCGGGCGACGTCCCGGTCCTCGCGACCCCGCGGGTGCTGGCGCTCGCCGAGACGATGACCTGTGCCGCGATAGCCGACCACCTCGCCGACGACCTGACGACGGTCGGGACCCGGGTCGAGCTGGACCACCTGCTGCCGACGCCGGTCGGCGCGAAGGTCATGGTCGAGGCCGTCCTGGAGGCGGTCGACGGGCGGCGGCTGACGTTCGGCGTCCGGGTCAGCGACGACGAGCGCACCGTCGCCACCGGCACCATCGTCCGCACCCTCGTCACGCGCGATCGATTCCTGAGGACGGTCCACGGATGAGCCACACGCAGATCACGATGTACGGCACCGCCTGGTGCAGCGACTGCAAGCGCGCGAAGAAGTTCTTCGGCGAGCAACGCGTCCACTACGACTTCGTCGACGTCGACAGCGACACCGCCGGGCGCGAGTACGTCGAGAGCGTCAACGACGGCAAGGACATCATCCCGACCATCGTGTTCGAGGACGGGTCGATTCTCGTCGAGCCGTCGAACGCCGAGCTCGCCGCGAAGCTCGGCCTGCAGACGACGGCCAAGAACGCGTTCTACGACCTCATCGTCGTGGGCTCCGGGCCGGCCGGGCTGACCGCCGCGTTCTACGCCGCGCGCGAGGGCATCGACACCTTGGTGATCGAGCGCGGTGGCGTCGGCGGCCAGGCGGGCGTGACCGAGCGGCTGGACAACTTCCCCGGGTTCCCCGAGGGCGTCAGCGGCGCGGACTTCGCGGACCGGCTGCGCCAGCAGGCCGAACGCTTCGGCGTCGAGATCCTCTCCGCGCAAGACGTCGTCGGCGTCGAGGCCGACGGCATGTACCGCGGCGTGCGTACCGGCGACGGCAACGAGTACCGCTCGTGGGCGGTGCTCCTCGCGCTCGGCTCGACGTACCGCAGGCTCGGTATCCCGCGCGAGGATGACTTCATCGGTGCGGGCGTGCACTTCTGCGCGACGTGCGACGGCGCGTTCTACCGCGGCAAGGACGTGGTCGTCGTGGGCGGCGGCAACAGCGCGGGCGAGGAGAGCATCTTCCTCACCAAGTTCGCGAAGTCGGTGACGATCGTGACCCGCGACGCGACGTTGTCGGCGAGCAAGGTCGTCGTCGACAAGGTCACCGAGCATCCGGCCATCACGGTGCTGCCGAACTCGTCGCCGGCGGCGTTCACCGGCAACGGCCGTCTCTCCGCTATCCAGCTCAAGGACACGCAGACCGGCGAGGAACGCACGCTGCCGACCGACGGCGTCTTCGTCTTCATCGGCCTCACCCCCAACACCGACCTCGTCAAGGGCGTCGTCGACCTCGACCCGGCCGGCTTCGTGGTGACCGACGCGGGACTCCAGACGTCGTTGCCGGGCGTTTTCTCGGCTGGCGACGTCCGTGCGGGGTCGACCAAGCAGGCCGCGTCGGCGGCGGGCGAGGGCGCGGCCGCCGCGCTGGCGATCCGCCGGTACGTCGAGCCGCTCGCGTCGGGCATGGTGCCCCGGGCCGTGACACCAGCCCGCGAGACGATCTAGACTCCCGTCCGAATCGTCCGGATTGTCCGGACGGGAGTTGGGGGGGTACTTCATGCGTGCTCGTACTGTTGTCGCGGCGCTCGGCGTCGCGCCGCTGCTCGCGCTCCTGCCCGCCGCACCGGCCTCGGCCGCGGTGGCAAGCTGCTCCGGGGTCGGGCCGGTCATCGACTCGTGCTCCACGACCGGCTCCTTCGGCGCGGACCCGTACGCCGCCGGCGTGGTCATCGGGTGCGCGCTGCTCGACGGAACCGTCACGGCGCGGGTCGTCACCTCCACGATGACGTTCACCGTATGGGCGACGTGCAAGAACGCGGCGGTCACGGGCCAGGGCTCCTCGCAGTCCGGCTACCCGCAGGCGTTCCAGATCTACACGCTGTACGGCTCGGCGACCGGCACCGGCTACTGGGAAGTCAGCGTCCAGTCCCTCTGACGCAGGTCGAGCGCGTACGTCCAGCAGTCGATCTCCGGACGAGGGTGCCAGTCGCGGTCGGGGGTGCGGACGAAACCGATGCGCTCGTAGAGGCCGTGGGCGACGCGCATCCACGGCATGGTCGACAGCACGACGCGGTCGCGGCCGTCGGCGCGGGCCCGGTCGACGCACCACCGCACCAGCGCGCGGCCGACACCGCGCCCCTGCGTCGCCGGGTCGACGACGAGGGTGCGGAACTCCGCCTCGCCCTCGACCGCGATCGACGCCTGCGGACCCGGCCCAGGTACGTACGTCACCGAGCCGAGCAGCACGTCCTTCGCGTCGACCGCGACGAGCACCTCGGCGGTCGCCGCGCGTTCGGCGGTGCGGCGGAGGATCGCCGCGTACTCGGGGTGCAGGAACCCGTCCTCGAACGCCCCGTACACCGCGACCGTGAGGTCGGCGATGGCGTCGTACTCGTCAACCCGCGCGGTCCTGATGATCGGGAGGTCGAGCGCGTACGCCAGCAGCTCGACAGCGGGCACCGGCGTCCAGTCGCGCGCCGGATCGCGGACGAAGCCGAGCCGCTCGTAGATGCGGTGCGCGGCCGTCATCCAGACGCCGGACGAGAGGACGAGCCGGGTACGTCCGCGTCGTACCGCGTCGTCGATGCACGCCCGCACGAGCACGGTCCCCGCGCCGCGACCCTGCGCGGCGGGGTCGACGGCGAGCATTCGGAACTCGGCCTCGCCGTCGCGGGCGATCTCGCCGTACGCGCCGCCGTCGGGGACGTTGGTGACCGAGCCGAGGATCGTGCCGTCGTCGTCGACGGCGACGAGCACTTCGGCATGCTCGACCCGGTCGGCGACGTCGCGGAGCCGCTCGGCGTAGTCGCCGATCTCGGAGATCGCGCGGTACGCGGCGACCGTCAGCTCGCCGACCCGCGCGTACTCCTCGGGCCGGATCGGCCGGACCGTGAGGCTCAGCCGATGATCCCGGTCGCGCGGCCCGTCAGGACGACGACGGGCAGCAGGAACATCACGACGAGCACCCGCATCACCCACGCGGACGAGCCGCCCTCTCTCGCCGCGCCCTGCGCGGCCTGGCCGATGCCGACGATCATGCCCTCGATGGTGAGGGCGTTCGGGCGCTCCTTCATCGGGTCGGCGACGTACGCGACGGGCGCGCCAGGGTCGGGCGGAGTGTCGTCGTCCTCGTTGCGCGCCAGCGCGTAGCCGTGTTTGCCCGTCAGGTCGTCGAGCGGGACGTGGTAGTCAGGGGTGTCCTCAGGCAAGGTTGCTCGTCCTCGGGTAGGCGACCGTGGGGTCGGTGACGATGTTGACCAGCGCGGGCTTGCCGGATGCGAACGCGCGGTCCAGTGCGGGCCCGATCCCGGCGGGAGATGTGACCAGCTCGCCGTGCCCGCCGAGCGCGGCGACGACCTGGTCGTAGCGGCACCCGGGTTGCAGGTCGGCGGCGACGTCGTAGCCGTACAGGAATCGCATCGGGTGCTTCTCCAGCCCCCAGATGCCGTTGTTGCCGCAGACCATGACGACGGGCAGGCCGTGCCGGACGAGGGTGTCGGCGTCCATCAGCGAGAAGCCCGCCGCGCCGTCGCCGAGCAGCAGGACGACCTGGCTGTGGGGTCGAGCGAGGCGCGCGGCGATCGCGTAGCCGAGACCGGTGCCGAGGCAGCCGTACGGGCCCGGGTCGAGCCAACAACCCGGCTCGGCCGGCTCGACGTACTTGCCTGCGAACGACACGAAGTCGCCGCCGTCGCAGACGACGACCGCGTCGTGCTCGAGCCGCGGCCGCAGCTCGCCGTAGACGCGCGCGGGGTGGATCGGCGTCGCGTCGTCCGCGAGCTGCGCTGTCTCGGCGTCGCGCTTTGCCTCCTCCGCGGCGCGGAGGGTCGCCACCCAGTCCGCGTGCGTACCCGATGCGGTCATCGCCTTGAGTACGTCGGCCAGCGGACCTGCCGCGTGCGCCGCGAGCGTGACGTGCCGCGCGACCTCGGACGGCGCGTTGACGACGTGCGCGACCGCGGCGCTGCCGAACGCCCCGAACGCGAGCCGGAAGTCGAGCGGCGTCCCGACGACGACGACCAGGTCGGCGCCGGCGAACGCGGTGGACCGAACGCGCGCGAACGCGAGCGGGTGGTCGGGCGGGAGGCAGCCGCGGCCCATACCGTTGAGGATCACCGGGACGCCGTGCGCCTCGGCGAGCGCGCGGAGCTCGGCCTCGGCGCCGTCGTACCAGACGTCGGAGCCGGCGACGAGGACAGGGCGCTCGGCGCGCTGCAGCAACGTCGCGACCTCGACCGGATCGCCGTCCGTCTCGGCGGGCGCCGACACGGCATCCGGCACGTCGGCGTCGGCGTACGAGAAGAGCACGTCCATCGGCACGTCGAGGAACACCGGTCCGCGACGTGGTGAGGTTGCCAGCGCGAGCGCCTCGGCCACCGCGCGCGGGATGTCCGCCGTTTCCGTCACGGTCGCCGCGCGCTTCGTCACCGGCGCGAGGAGCGGCGGGTGGTCGAGCTCCTGGAGGCTGCCGTAGCCCCAGCGCGCGGCCGGCGCGCGGCCGCCGAGGACGAGGACGGGCGAGGCGTTGAAGTGCGCGGTGGTGACCGCGCTGACGCCGTTCGTCACGCCGGGGCCGGCGGTGAGGACGGCGAGGCCGGGGCGTCGGGTGAGCTTCGCGTACGCCTCCGCCGCGAACACCGCGGTCTGCTCGTGCCGGACGTCGACGATCCGCATCGGCGGGTCGGCCTTCACCGCGCCGTCGTACAGCGGGAACACGTGGCCGCCAGAGAGCGTGAACATCGTGTCGACGCCGTACCCGCGCGCGGCGGCCACGGCCAGGGCACCGCCGTGCGCGTTCACGCTGCGCATCGTCTCACCTGCCCTAGCATCGGATGGTGAGCACGTTGCGGGCGATGGCGACGAGGCGTACCGACCTGGATCCGGCCGAGATCGCGCACCTGCACCTGCTCGTCGCCGAGTGGGCGCTGCTCGCCGACCTGTCGTTCGCGGACCTGCTGTTGTTCGTCCGCGACCAGGACAGCGACGCGTTCGTCACGGTCGCGCAGATGCGCCCGTCGACCGGCCAGACCATCTACACGAACGACATGGTCGGCCTCGTCATCCCCGCCGAGGAACGGTTCCTCGCCGACCGGGCGTGGCGCGAGGGCCGGATCTGCCGCGAGGGCGACCCCGAGTGGGAGTCGGGCGTGCCGGTCCGGCAGGAGGCGATCCCCGTCCGCTACGGCGACCGCGTCGTCGCCGTCGTGAGCCGCGACTCGAACCTCGCCTCGACCCGCGTGCCGAGCCAGCTCGAGCTGACCTACCTGCAGACCGCGGGCGACCTCGCGACCATGCTCGCCGAGGGGACGTTCCCCGTGCCGGGCGGGCAGCCCGAGTCGGACCTCGTCCTGCGCGTCGGGGACGGGATGTTGCGGCTCGACGGCGACGGGCGGATCGCGTACGCGTCGCCGAACGCGCTGTCCGCGTACCGCCGCCTCGGCATCGCCCGCAACCTCGTCGGCGA
>CBQZLL010000194.1:0-6119 GCA_967749945.1 uncultured Frankiaceae bacterium | reverse complement strand
CCGCGTCGGCGACTGGGTGGCCGCGCTCGAGTCGCTGTACGACCCCGCCTGGGCCGCCGAGTGGGACGCTGTCGGGCTCGTCACGGGCGACCCGGACGCCGAGGTCGGCGAGGCACTGTTCGCCGTCGACCCGGTCGCGGCGACGGTCGACGAGGCCGAACGCCGCGGCGCCGGGCTGCTCGTCACGCACCACCCGTTGCTGCTACGCGGTGTCCACGGCGTCCCCGTCACCGACTACAAGGGCCGGCTCGTCGAGCGCCTGGTCCGCGCGGGCATCGCGCTCTACGTCGCGCACACCAACGCCGACGCCGCCAACCCCGGCGTCAGCGACGCGCTCGCCGCCGCGCTCGGCCTGCGCGACACGACACCGCTCGCGCCGGACCCGCCCGACGACGGCGCCAAGCTCGTGACGTACGTCCCCGCGGACGCCGCCGACGCGGTCGTCGACGCGCTCGGCGCGGCGGGTGCCGGACGGATCGGCGACTACGCACGGTGTGCCTGGTGGGTTGAGGGCATGGGGACGTACGAGGCGGGCGCCGGCACCCGTCCGGCCGTCGGGAGCCCGGGGGAGCGGACGTCGGTCGCGGAACGCCGCGTCGAGATGGTCGTGCCGCTGCGCCGGGTCGCCGACGCGGTGCGGGCGCTGCGCGCGGCGCACCCGTACGAGGAGCCGGCGTACGACGTCTACCCGACGCTCGTCCCGCACGACCGCGGCATCGGCCGCGTCGGCTCCGTCGAGCCGACGACGCTGGGCGCGTTCGCCGAGCGGGTCGCCGCCGCGTTGCCGCGCACGGCCAACCCGATTCGCGTCGCGGGCGAGCCGGCAACGCCCGTCACGACCGTCGCGGTCTGCGGCGGCGCGGGCGACGACCTCGTCGACACCGCGCGACGCGCGGGCGCCGACGTCTATGTCACCGCCGACCTGCGCCACCACCCCGTGTCCGAGGCATGCGAGCGGGGCCTCACGCTGGTCGACGCGGGTCACTGGGCTACCGAGTGGCCCTGGCTGGCCGACGCGGCAAAGCGCGTCGCGCATAGGGTTGGTGACGTGCCCGCCCACGTCTCGACGCTTGTCACCGATCCCTGGAGCCTGCTCGCGTGATCGCCGCCGCCGACTCCCAGCTTCGCCTGCTCGACCTGCAGGACCTGGACACGACGCTCGAGCGGCTCGCGCACAAGCGCCGGACGCTCTCCGAGCTCGCCGACATCGAGCGCGCCGAGACGCGGCTCGGCGAGTTGGCCGACGCGATCGTCGGCGCGGAGACCGAGCTGTCCGACGCCGACCGCGAGCAGCGCAAGGTCGAGAACGACGTCGACGTCGTCCGTACCCGGATGACCCGCGACCAGCAGCGGCTCGACACCGGCGCGGTGTCGCACGCGAAGGAACTGGAGAGCCTCAAGCACGAGCTCGACTCGCTGGCGAAGCGGCAGGGCGATCTCGAGGACCTCGTCCTCGAACACATGGAACGCCGGGACGGGATCGAGTCACGGGTCGCCGCGTTGCGGGCCGAACACGAGCAGGTGAGCGCCGACCTCGACGCAGCGTCGGCTCGCCGCGACGAGGCGTTCGCCGAGATCGACCGCGAGGCGGGCGAGCGCCGCGCCGAGCGTGACGCGACCGCCACCACGATCCCCGACGACCTGCTCGCGCTGTACGAGAAGGTGCGCGCGTCCTCGGGGCAGGGCGCGGCGGCGCTGTACCGCGGGCAGTGCCAGGGCTGTCACCTGTCGTTGCCGCCGACCGACCTGGCGAAGTTCAAGGCCGCACCCGAGGACGAGGTGCTGCGCTGCGAGGAGTGCCGTCGCATCCTCGTACGTCGCCCCGACAGCGGGCTCGCGTAGTCGTGGGCCGGCGGCTCGTCGTCGAGGCCGACGGCGGGTCGCGGGGCAACCCGGGACCCGCCGGGTACGGCGCCGTCGTCCGTGACGCGGACACCGGCGAGGTGCTCGACGAGGTTGCCGAGGGCATCGGCGTCGCGAGCAACAACGTCGCCGAGTACCGCGGCCTGCTCGCCGGACTGCGCGCCGCCGCCACGATCCCGGACGTGGACGCGATCGAGGTGCGGATGGACTCGAAGCTCGTCGTCGAGCAGATGACCGGTCGCTGGCAGGTCAAGCACCCGGACATGCGGACGTTGCGCCGCGAGGCGGCGGAGGTCGTCGCCGACCTGCCGCCGGTGACGTTCACCCACGTCCCGCGGGAGCGGAACGCGCACGCCGACCGGCTCGCGAACGAAGCCATGGACGCGGCCGCGCGCGGCTCGACCTGGGTCCGTACCGCCACGGACCCACCGGCTCTGCCGCGCGGTGCGTGGACGCCGCCGCAGGGGCCGCCGACGTCGTTGCTGCTGCTCCGGCACGGGCAGACCGCGCACTCGGTCGAACGCCGCTTCAGCGGCGCGGGCGACCCCGCGCTGACCGAGACCGGCGTCGCGCAGGCGCGCGCGCTCGCCGCGCGCGTCGCGACGTTCGCCGGTCGTCCCGCGGCCGTCTGGACGTCGCCGTTGCGCCGCGCGCACGCGACGGCGACCGCGGTCGCCGAGGCGCTCGGTCTCGCCCTCCGAGTCGAGGACCGGTTGCGCGAGTGCGACTTCGGCGAGTGGGAGGGACTGACGTACACCGAGATCGCCGCGAATCAGCAGGGCGAGCTGCACGCCTGGCTGAGCGACTCCGAGGTCGCGGCGCCGGGCGGGGAGTCGTTCGCGGCGGTGACCCGGCGGGTGCGCCAGGCCCGCGACGCGATCCTCGCTGCGCACCCGGGGGAGCCGGTCGCGGTCGTCAGCCACGTCACGCCGATCAAGGTGCTGCTGCGGCTCGCGCTCGACGCGCCGCCCGGCGTGCTGCACCGGCTGTTCCTCGACCTCGCGTCGATCTCGCAAGCCGACTGGTACGCCGACGGCACGGCGATCGTCCGGCGGGTCAACGACGTCGCGCATCTTGACGAGCCGCCCTTCGACATGTGACCATCAAGTCACATGAACGAGGACGGCGACATCTGGCGCGCGCTCGCGGACCCCTCGCGGCGAGCCCTGCTCGATCTGCTTCGAGCCGGGCCGCGGACGACGGGACAGCTCGCGGACGCCTTCCCCGAGGTCACCCGGTTCGCCGTCATGAAGCACCTCGGCGTCCTCACCGACGCCGGTCTCGTCGTCGTCCGGCGGCGCGGTCGCGAACGGTGGAACCACCTCAACGCGGTCCCGCTCCGGCAGGCGTACGAGCGGTGGATGGCGCCGTTCGCCGACCAGGCGGCGGTGACGACGCTCCGACTCAAGGACTACGTGGAAGGGGACGGCATGAACGGCACGCTCGACGTCGCGAACGAGGTCAGGATCGCGGCGCCACGGGACAAGGTGTTCGACGCGCTGACGCGGATGGGCGGCTGGTGGCCGCACCGGTTCAAGGACGGCTCGACGGTCGTCCTCGAGCCGCACGTCGGCGGGCGGTTCTACGAGGATTGGGGCGACGGGACCGGTGCGCTGTACGGCACCATCGTCAGGCTGTCGCGTCCCGACCACCTCGCGGTCGAAGGGCTCTTGGGGATGAGCGGGCCGGTGCAGGCGGTGTGGTCGTTCGACCTGGTGGCGGACGGGGACGCGACCGTGGTGAAGTTCGCGCACCGGGGATTCGGGGACATCGACGACGACACGCGCGCGGCGTACACCAGCGGATGGGGCGAGATCTTCGCCGCACTGCGTCGCGACCTGGGAGTGGAGGGCTAGATGACGGACCTGGCGACGTACGTCACGGCGCTCGACGAGACCTGGCACGGCCTCGCCGACGCCGCGACCGGGCTGACGCCCGCGCAGTGGGACAGCCCGACCGACCTGCCTGGGTGGACCGTCAAGGACAACGTCTCGCACGTCGTCGGGATGGAGCTGCTGCTGCTCGGCGAGCCGTACCCGGACCACGTGCTGCCCGCCGACATGCCGCACATCCGCAACGACGCCGGGCGCTTCATGGAGGTGCCCGTCGACGTGCGGCGACCCGTACCCGGCGAGGCCGTGCTCGCCGAGCTGCGCGACATCACCGAGCGGCGGCTCAAGGCGTTGCGAGCCTTGGACGAGAGCGCTCTCGACGAGGAAGTGCTCGGGTTCTTCGGCCGGCCGATGAAACTGTCGTGGCAGCTCGGCATCCGGGCGTTCGACTGCTGGGCGCACGAGCAGGACGTCCGGCGCGCGCTCGGCCTGCCACGCGCGCTGACGGGCGCCGGCGCCGAGATCTCGCGGCGGCGCCTGCTCCTCGGGCTGACCGGCCTGGGTGAGGACGTCCCGGCCGTGGCCGGCCAGACCGTCGTGATCGCGACGACGGGCGCGGTGGAGTCGGTGGCGACGTTGACGTTCGGCGAGAAGCCGTCGTACGTCGACGGCGACGTCGCCGACGCGGACGTGCGGATCGGGCTCGACTTCGAGACGTTCATGTTGCTGGGGTGCGGGCGGGTCGGGTACGACCCGGCATCTCTCGCGCTGTCCGGCGACGTGGCGCTCGGGGAGGCGTTGGTGCGGGAGTTCGCCATCACTCCGTAGGGTGATATTTCTCGAAACGCTCCGCGGCGGCGCCGCGACCCGTAGCGTCGGTGGTCACCGATCGCACGCCCACGGGGGAGCCGTTCATGCCGCGTCGCCTGTCCACGTTGTTCCTTGCCGTCGCCGTGACGTACGGCGGACTCGCCGTCGCCGTCCCGGCGGCGCAGGCCGCGAGCCCGCTGCAGTTCGGGCGCATCTACTACGACTCGCCCGGCTCCGACACGCGGACCAACACCAGCCTCAACGCGGAGTGGGCGATCGTGAAGAACGTCACGGGCGTCACCCGGTGCCTCACCGGGTGGACCGTGCGGGATGCCGCGGGCCACATCTACAAGTTCGGGACGTTCTGTCTCGGCGCGTACAAGAACGTCTACCTGCACACCGGTCACGGCACGAACACCGCGGCCCACCGGTACTGGAACTCCGGGAACTACATCTGGAACAACACCGGGGACCGCGCCTACCTGCGTACCGCCGCCGGGACGTTGATGGACTCGTGCGCGTGGTCGTCGATCGGCGGCGGGTACAGCAACTGCTGACGTAGACTCCGATCGGCGAACGAGCCGGCCGGACGGTCGCGTCGGGGGCAACCCCGCCGAGGAAAGTCCGGGCTCCACAGGGCAGGGTGGTCGGTAACACCGACCCGGGGTGACCCGCGGGACAGTGCCACAGAGAACAAACCGCCGTCGCGCCTCGGCGTGGCGGTAAGGGTGAAACGGTGGTGTAAGAGACCACCAGCGCCCCGGGTGACCGGGGCGGCTCGGCAAACCCCACCCGGAGCAAGGTCAGAAGGATCCTTCGGGATCTGCGCAGGCGTTCGAGGGCGGCCCGCCCGAGCCTGTGGGTAGACCGCACGAGGCCGCCGGCAACGGCGGTCCTAGATGGATGACCGTCCCCGGCCCTCGGGCCGGGACAGAACCCGGCTTACAGGCCGGCTCGTTCGCCCCACCTCGCCTCCTGTAGTGCCTGGTCAGTGCACGCGCGCGCGCCGCCTCGCCAGGTTCGGAACCACGATGGCCGGGGCGACGGTGTGCAGCGTGATCAGGGTCGCGCGGCGCCGGCGTCGAACCCGAACGTGAGATCCGGGACGAAGGACAGCGCGGTCAGGGCGACCGCCGCCCCGCCGGGGTCGGCGCGCTGGGGGTGTGCGGGTGGGGATCTGCGTGGTGGACATGTCGAGCTCCGTTCCCTCGGCGGGGCGGCCGGTGCGACCCGCTCATGCCCCCTCCAAGAACGGCTGGGTATGGATCCGACAGGTCGCGCTCCCGATCGGAACGCCTTATGTGGCAGGTTGTCGTATCGGCGGGATGCCGTTCGTGGTGGGAGGAGAAGGCGGTCATCGGGACCGCTCGGAACCGAGGAGAAGTGGGATGACGCACTACCTGCTGACCGTGCACGGCCCCGCCGAGACGAACGAGTACGGGAACTACGGCTCCAAGGAGGAGATGGAGGAGGCGTTCGCCGCGACCGGCGCCTTCAACGACAAGCTTCACGCCGATGGCTACTGGGTCTTCGCCGGTGGGCTTCAGTCGGCATCGACCGCGACCGTCGTCGACGGCCAGGGTGAGACGCCGGTGATGACCGACGGCCCCTACC
>CBQZLL010000193.1:0-6166 GCA_967749945.1 uncultured Frankiaceae bacterium | reverse complement strand
AATCGAACCGTAGACCTTCTCCTTACCATGGAGACGCTCTGCCGACTGAGCTAAGGGGGCGGCGAGCCGCACGGCAGGCTACCGGATCACCGGGCCGTCCGCGAACCCGATGCGGCTACGTCTCGAGCCCACGCGCCACCCGGCGGCGCACGGCGAGCTCCGTGACGTCCCGCAACGTACGCCGCACGGCCCGCGACGCGTCCCAGGACCGCAGCCACTCGGTCGCCTCGGTCGCGGGCACGGGCCGGCACAGGGCGTACCCCTGCACGACGTCACAGCCGAACTCGGCGAGGCGCTGCCAGCTCGCCGCGTCCTCGACGCCCTCCGCGACGACGGTGAGCCCGAGGCTGCCCGCGAGGTCGATGATCGACCGCACGATCGCCGCGTCCTCCGCGTCGGTCGCCATCGCGATGACGAACGACTTGTCGATCTTGACCTCGTCGACGGGCAGCCGCTTGAGGTACGTCAGCGACGAGTAGCCGGTGCCGAAGTCGTCGACCGAGAGGCGCAGCCCGATCGCGGACAGCCGGTCGAGGACGTCGAGCGCGCGAGCCGGGTCCGCCATGACGGAGCTCTCGGTGATCTCCAACGTCATCCGTCCCGGGTCGACGCCGTGCCGCGCGAGCAGGGCGCCGATCTCGTCCGGCAGGTCGCTGTCGAGCAGGTTTCGGACGGAGATGTTCACCGCGACGCCGACGTCGAGCCCGGACGTGTTCCACCGCGCGCACTGCCGCAGGGCACGGTCGAGGACGTACGTCGTCAACGGCACGATGAGGCCGGTTCGCTCGGCGAGCGAGATGAACTCGTCCGGAGGTACGAAGCCGAGCTCGCGATGCTCCCAGCGCAGCAGCGCTTCGACGCCGACCGCGCGGCCGTCGTCGAGCGACGCCTTCGGCTGGTACGCGACCCACAACGTCGCCTCGTCGATGGCGCGGCGCAGCTCGCCCGCGAGCACCAGACGCCGGGCGCTGACGTGGTCCTGGCTCGGTTGGGACACCGCGATCCCGGTGTGCGCGGTCTTCGCCTGGTACATCGCGACGTCGGCGCGTTGCAGCAACGACGCCGCGTCGAGCCCGTGCTCGGGGTACGCCGCGATGCCGACGCTCGCGACCATCTCGATGCGCACCCCGTCGAGGACGACGGCGCGGCCGACGATGTCCCGGACCTCGCGCGCGACGAGGGCCGCGTCGGCGGCGCCACCGGTGACGACGACCGCGAACTCGTCCCCGCCGAGCCGGCCGACCATCGTGTCGTCCCCGCAGTACGCGGCGAGCCGGCGGCTCAGCTCGACGAGGAGCACGTCGCCGTTGTGATGGCCGAGCGTGTCGTTGACGTCCTTGAACCGGTCGAGATCCATCAGGACGAGTGCAACCGAGCCGTGGCGGGTCCGCGCGTCGTCGATGCCAGCACGCAGCCCGCTCCAGTTGGCGAGGCCGGTCAGCGCGTCGTGCCCGGCCTCGTGCTGGAGCCGTGCGACGAGACGGGCGCTCTCCAGCGACGCGCCCGCTTGCGCCGCCAGTGCCTCGAGGAGCTGGAGGTCGACCCGGCCGAAGCGACGGACATTGCCCATCCGGTCGTACGCCGCGAGCATCCCGAACACGCCGCTTTCCGACCGCAACGGCACCGCGACGACGTCGCGGTCGCGCGGTCCGGACACCAACGCGCCGGTCGCGTGGACGTCCGGCCACGGCCACGTGTCGGCGTCGTACGGCACCGCCGTGACGCCGTCGTCGCCCGCTCGCCAGCAAGTCAGCTCGCCGTCGTCGACGAGGATTACGTCGGCACGTTCGGCCCGCAGCAGGGTCCGCGTCTTCTCCGCGACGAGCGCGGGCAACGCGGCCGGGTCGTCGGGCACGGCGACGCTGCGGCCGAACTCGTAGACGGCCCCGAGCTCGTCGTTGCGGTCGCGCAGCCGGCCGTACGCCCGGGTGAACGCGAGCAGCAGCGCCGCGACGACGAGCAGCAGCCAGCCGGTGCGCGGCTCGGCGCGCAGCACCTCGACGGCGACCATCGCGAGCGACGTCTCGACCACGCTCACGACGACGAACTTCCCCACCGCGACGTCGAGACCGGTGCGTTCGACCCGGGTCTGGGTGAGACCGATGACGGCGAAGATCGCGACGGCGGAGATGCCGTTGGCGAGGAGGACGGCGATGCCCGCGGCGAGCCACGCGCGCGGGCCGTGTGCCGCGCTGTCGCCGAGGACGAGCCGGAACGCGAGCACCGCGATCGGCACCTGGAACGCGACGAGCGCCACGTTGTAGACGGTCTTGACGACGGGCACCCGGCGGCGGATGCCGTCGGCCGTGTGACCCGCGATCTTGGCGAGAACGAGCGAGCCCGGCGACACCGCGAACAGTCCGATGGCGAGCGGGATCTCGGTCATCGACAACGTGTGACCCTGGCGACGGAACTGGAGGGTGATCGCACATGCGCTGAGGAACAAGGTCAGCGCGGCGACGACGATCGGCGAGAGCGAGACCCCGGACCTCAGCGGCGAGAGGATGCGGACCGGACCGGCGTAGAGCGACGCGGAGCCGGCGAGCATGCCAGCCGCGAGGACGTACGGCGCGCGGAGCTGCGCGCGCGTCGCGACCTCCGGCATGGCGTCTCCGTCCGGGCTCGGCACGGGTGAGGCGTCACCCTTGCGCGGGTCAGCGGTACGCCCGCCCGCACCGACGAGCGCGCGGCGGGCGCGTCCCGGTTCGGTGCGCGGGTCCTTACCGGGGGGTTAGGCCGTGCTGTCCTTCCATTGCAGGATCATCCCGATCCCCCCTGTCTGTCCCAGTTTTGCGGAAACTCGCGCCGATGACCACGACAATGCGTGGCGAATCCAGACCAATCCGTAGCCCCGAGGAGTGCCACCGCGCGCCGTTCTGGCCCTGGTCCCGCTCGCTGCCGCCGTCGCCGGCCTCGTCGGTGCCACCCGCGCCGGACGCCTCCGCGTGCCCAGCACGGTCCGCGGCCTGGTCCCGGTCTGCCCGAACTGAGGGTCACGCCACGACGCCGCGACCCCCGGGGTCCGGGGATCGCGGCGTCGTCGGTTGTGGGAGGTGGAGGGTTCGAACCTCCGTAGGCGTACACCGACAGATTTACAGTCTGCTCCCTTTGGCCACTCGGGCAACCTCCCTTGGCGACCGGAAGGATAACGGATCGCCCGGCCGACATCGCGAGCAGCTGGTCGTGGTCTGCGACGGCGGAACCCGGCTCGGCGCCCGGTAGGGTCGGCGACATGGCTGACCCGTCGTTCGACATCGTGAGCAAAGTCGACCACCAGGAGGTCGACAACGCCCTGAACCAGGCCGCCAAGGAGATCGCGACCCGGTACGACTTCAAGGACACCGGGTCCTCGATCGCGTGGTCCGGCGAGAAGGTCGAGATCAAGAGCAACTCGGACCAGCGGGTCAAGGCGGTCCTCGAGGTGTTCCAGGAGAAGCTCATCAAGCGCGGCGTCTCGATCAAGTCGCTGCAGCATGGCGAGCCGCAGCCCGCCGGTGGCAACACGTCCCGCCTCGTCGTCGAGATCAACCAGGGCATCGCCGACGAGAAGGCCAAGGCGATCGCGAAGACGATCCGGGCCGACGGCCCGAAGGGCATCCAGGCCGCGATCCAGGGTGACCAGCTCCGCGTCTCCGGCAAGAAGAAGGACGACCTGCAGGCGGTCATCGCCCTGCTCAAGGACGCCGACTTCGGGATCCCGCTGCAGTTCACCAACTACCGCTGACGCGTGCTCCTGCGCCTCGCCGGGCGCTCGGGCCGCAGTGGCCGTTGTTCCTGGTGCAGGCGGCGGTCGCTGTGAGCACCGGCGTCACCGCGGTGCTCGCGGCCGTTGTGCTGCGCCGTACTCCTGGCGCCGTCGCGGCGTACGGCCTGCTCGGCACTCGCTAGCGCGACACTAGAGCCAGTCCTTGCGTCTGAAGTAGACGTAGAGGCTGAACGAGATCGCGGTCATCGAGACGATCGCGAACCACCAGCCCGCGACCGTGCCCGCGCCCGGGTAGAGACGGGTGTTCATGCCGTAGATGCCCGCGACAGCAGTGGGCACGGCGACGATGGCGGCGTAGCTCGTGAGCTGCTTCATCACCTCGTTGAGCCGGTTGCCCTGCAACGTGAGGTACGTCTCCAGCACGCTCGTCACCATGTCGCGCAGCGACTCGGTCCACTCGGTCGCGCGAACGACATGGTCGTAGACGTCCTGGAAGTACGGCGCGAGCTCCGGGTCGATGTCGCAGACGTCGCTGTGCAGCAGCCCGTTCACGACCTCGCGCATCGGCAGCACGATCCGGCGGAACGCCACCAGCGCCTTCCGCAGCTCGAACGTCCGCCGCTGCGCGACCGTGCCGTGCGTCTCCGGCGCGAAGATCAGGTCCTCGAGTCCCTCGATCGCGTCGTCGAGCTCGTCGACGACGTCGAAGTGGCCGTCGACGATGACGTCGAGCAGACCGTGTAGAAGGAACGCGACGCCGTACTTCGCCAGGTTGGGCGCGTCGTCCCAGCGGCGGAGCACCGGCGCGAGGTCGAACACCGGGTCCTTGCGGACGGTGAGCACCCACCGCCGGTCGAAGAAGACATCGATCTCGGACGTCGTCAAGACCAGCGTTTCGGGGTCGTACGACGCGGCGTACGCGACGAGGAACTGGTGCCCCGCGTACGGCTCGAGCTTCGGCCGTTGCGCCCGGCCCGTCGCGTCCGCACGGGCGAGGGGGTGCAGCCCGAGCTCGTCGGCGACGACCGCGAGGTCGTCGGGCGTCGGGCTGCTCACGTCGAGCCAGACGACGGTGTCCGGCTCGTCGAGGTAGTCGGAGACTCGCGCGGGGTCGAAGCCCTCCCGTTCGAGCACACCGTTGCGGTAGACGCGCGTCAGCACGCCACTGACACTAGGGCGACGGGTGCCCCGCGAGGCCCTCGACGCGCGGGCGCCGCCACTCGCCGCGGGTCAGCGGAAAGCCACTACGACCACCGTCGCGGCGGACGGCGAGCACCTGGTTGACCCCGATCCGCCCGGCCTCGAAGCCGAGCGCGGAGCCCGCCATGTACAGCCGCCACACCCGCGCGCGGCCCGGCGTGACGAGCGTGGTCGCGATGTCCCAGTCGCGTTCGAGGTTGCCGACCCAGTGCCGCAACGTCAGCGCGTAGTGCTCGCGCATCGCCTCGACGTCGCGCACCTCGAACCCCGCGCCCTCGATTGCCGCGGCGTGCGTCGAGACCGGCTGCAGCTCGCCGTCGGGGAACACGTACCGCCAGAGGAACGAGTCCTTCGACGACGGCACCGGGCCCGGCCGGCGGCTGATCGCGTGGTTGAGCAGCCGTCCTCCGGGGCGGAGCAACGCGCGCAACGTCCCGGCGTAGGCGCCGAGCTGCGCCCTGCCGACGTGCTCGGCCATGCCGACGCTCGCGATGGCGTCGTACGGGCCGTCGTGGGTGTCCCTGTAGTCGGCGACGCGGATGTCGACCCGGTCGCCGAGGCCGCGTTCGTCGACCCGCTCGCGCGCGAGCTTCGCCTGCTCGGTCGACAGCGTGATGCCGACCGTGTCGACGCCGTATGCCTCCGCCGCGTGCATGACGAGGCTGCCCCAGCCGCAGCCCACGTCGAGCAGCCGCATGCCGGGTTGCAGGCCGAGCTTGCCGCAGACCAGGTCGAGCTTCGCGACCTGCGCCTCCTCCAACGTCACGTCGGGACGTTCGAAGTACGCGCACGAGTAGACGAGCGACGGGCCGAGGACGAGGCGGTAGAAGTCGTTGCCGACGTCGTAGTGGTGCGCGATCGCGGCCGCGTCGCGGCTCTGGGAGTGCAGCCGGCCGCGCAGCCGAGCCTCCTCGGGCGGCGGCTTCGGCGGCCACCCCAGCGCGCCGAGCGCGGCGGCTTCGCGCAGCGCCGCCGCCACCAGCCTGACCCGGTTCGCCGGCGGTTTGTCGCGGACTGTGTCCGCCGCGAGTGGCGTTGCGGCGAGGGCGGCGTACAGGTCGCCGTCGACCTCGATCTCCCCCGCGACGAACGCCCGGCCGAGGCCGAGCTCGTTCGGCGCGGCGAGGAGTCGCCGCAACGCGTTCGGCGAACGGACGACGACCGTGGGGCCGCCCACCGGGCCCGCCTCGCTGCCGTCCCAGGCTCGGAGCCGGAACGCGGCGTCCGCGCCGAGCAGCGTACGGACCAGGTCGAGCAGCC
>CBQZLL010000192.1:0-6295 GCA_967749945.1 uncultured Frankiaceae bacterium | reverse complement strand
TCCAGTTCACCGCGGCGATCACCGACATCGTCTCGATGTGCACGCACGTCACCTCGGTCAACGGCACCGAGACGGTCTGCCGGGACGCGACGACGACACAACTCGTCCCGCAGCCGATCGTCGACCTCGTTAACGCGGTGATCGACCTGCTCAACGACAACGTCTTCTCGCAGCTCGACCCGACGATCTGTCCGGTGCTCGCGGCGCTCGCGCCCGGTGTCGGTCCGGTCATCATCAACAGCGAGGGCGACGTGTGGATCGGCAGTACAGATCCGTCCGACAAGTTCTGGGACTGCCCTCCGTACGACGCGTAGGGGAGACCGGGACAGCCCCGCCCAGGGGCTGTCCCGGTCTACGCAGTCGCACCCGGGCGGGGTTCGTCGTGTTGCTTCAATGACCTGACGAGCAGGTCGCCGTACTCAGATGGAGGACAACGTGAAGAAGCGCATCGCAATGCTCGTCGCCGGGCTTGGCCTGGCCGGACTGCTCGCACCGTTCGGCTCCACGTCGGCCAATGCCGACCCTGCCTGTCTCCAGGGCGGCGTCGTGCCGCCGCAGGCGGGGTTCTGCGTGGATCGCGAACCGCCCGACGTGACGATCACGGCCCAGAAGCTGGTCCTGGCCCCACCCGGCTGTTATCTGGTTGCGTGCACTGGCGAAATCGCGCTCGAGGGGTACAACGTCGTCGTCACTGACCACAACCTCGTCGTCCTCTGGTCGGCCGGGCTCCAGAAATGCGTCATCGTCGGCGACAGCGGGCTGGTGACGGTCAAGCCAAACGTGAGCGACCCGAGCGGCTGTTAGTCGATCGGCTACAGCGGGATGTTGCCGTGCTGGCCACGGCGCGCGGGCGCGTGCGCGATCTCGGCCGCGATGACCCGGCGGGTCCGCGCGCGCGGGATGACCGCGTCGATGACGCCGTACGCGCCCGCGTTGCCGACGCCACCGGCGATGGACCGGTGCTCGGCCGCGAGCTGCGCGGTCAGCACGCCGCGCTGACCCTCCGGTGCGGCGGCGAGCGCGCGCCGGTGCAGGATGCCGACGGCCGCCTCCGGGCCCATGACGGCAAGCTCCGCGTCGGGCCACGCATAGACCGCGGTCGCCCCCAAAGAGCGGGAGTTCATCGCGATGTACGCGCCGCCGTACGCCTTCCGTGTCACGACCGTGACGCGTGGCACGACGGCCTCGGCGAACGCGTGCAGCAGCTTCGCCCCGCGCCGGACGACGCCGTCCCACTCCTGGTCCACGCCGGGCAGGTAGCCGGGGACGTCGACGAGGACGGCCAGCGGTACGCCGAACGCGTCGCACATGCGGACGAACCGCGCGGCCTTCTCGGCGGATGTCGTGTCGAGGCACCCGCCGAGCCGCAACGGGTTGTTCGCGAGGACGCCGACGGTACGGCCCCCGAGCCGCCCGAGCGTCGTCGTGATGTTCGCCGCCCACCCGGCGTGCAGCTCGAGCGCCGTGCCCGGGTCGAGCAGGCGCGACACGACCGGGCGGACGTCGTACGCCCGCCGCGCCGATTCGGGCATCAGGTCGTCGAGCTCCACGTCGGCCGACGCGGAGCCGAGGTCGATCGATCCCTGCGCGCCGAGCAGCGTCACGAGGTCGCGCGCCGTCGTCAGCGCGTGCGCTTCCGAGTCGGCGACGACGGCGACGACGCCGGACCGCCGGCCGTGCGGGTCGGGTCCGCCGAGCCGGATCATGTCGACCGACTCGCCGGTGACCTGCTTGATGACGTCGGGACCGGTGACGAAGACGCGTCCTTCGGGCGCCATGACGACGACGTCGGTGAGGGCGGGCCCGTACGCCGCGCCGCCCGCGCACGGCCCGAGCACGACCGAGATCTGCGGTACGCGACCGGACGCGCGGGTCATCGCGGCGAAGACGTACCCGACGCCGTCGAGCGACGCGACGCCTTCCTGCAGCCGCGCGCCGCCGCTGTGCCAGAGCCCGACGACGGGTACGCCGCGTTCGACCGCGAGGTCGATGACCTCCGCGATCCGCAGGCAGCCGGACGCGCCGAGCGCGCCGCCCATGACGGACGCGTCGGTCGCGAACGCCGCCACCGGCACGCCGCCGATCGTCCCGATGCCCGCGACGACGCCGTCGCCGTGGACCTTCGACGCGATGCCGGTCCGCAGCGCCTTGCGTTCGACGAAAGTCCCCTCGTCGAGCACCGCCGCGATGCGGTCGTCGGCCGAGACGCGCGGCGCTTTCGTCGCCGGAGTTGCAGTGACCGTCATGCGGTGAGGCTCCATCCGCCGTCGAGTACGAGGGTGTGGCCGGTGACCATCGCGGCCTCCGGTGAGACGAGCCACGCGACGGCGTTCGCGACGTCCTCGGGCGTGACGAGCCGGCCCGCGGGCGTACGCCGCACGGCGTCCGCGAGCATCCCCTCGCGGTCCGGGAAGTGGGTGAGCGCGCGGGTGTCGACGACACCGGCGCTGATCGCGTTGACGCGGGTGTCGGGCGCGAGCTCGACAGCGAGGTAGCGGACGAGCGTTTCGAGCGCGGCCTTGCTCGCACCGACGACGGCGTACGCCGGCAGCACCCGCGTCGACCCCGGCGACGACATCGCGACCGCGGCGCGCGGCCGCAACGCCGCGACGAGCGTGAGCAGCGGACGCGCGTTGATGCCCATCGACCAGTCGAACGCCCGCTCGTCCAACTCCGCGACCGGCTTCAGCACGCCAGACGCGGCGTTCGAGATCAGCACGTCGACCGGACCGCACTCGGCGGCGAGCGCCTCGGCCGCGCCGTTCTTGCCGAGGTGCGCGCGCAGCACGCGCGCCTCGCGGCCCTCCGCGCGGACCTTGTCGGCGACCTCCTCGGCCGCCTCGACGGCGCGGAACGTCGTCAGCACGACGTCGTAGCCGTCGCGGGCGAGCCGCAGGCAGGTCGCGCGACCGATGTCGCCGGAGCCGCCGGTGACGAGTGCGGTCGCCACCTACGACACCGCCCGGAACGCGAGGCAGACGTTGTGCCCGCCGAAGCCGAACGAGTTGGACAGCGCCGCGTCGAGGTCGATCCGCCGCGCCCCTTCCGGTACGCAGTCGACGTCGCACTGCTCGTCGGGCTTCTCGTGGTTGCGGGTGGGGTGGACGACGCCCTCGTACACCGACAACGCGGTGACGAGCGCCTCGACCGCACCGGCCGCGCCGAGCAGGTGACCGGTCATCGACTTCGTCGCGGAGACCGGGACGTTGCCGAGAACCGCGCGGATCGCGCTCGCCTCGGCGATGTCACCGACGGGCGTCGACGTCGCGTGGCCGTTGACGTAGCCGATCCGCTCGGGCCGCAGGCCCGCGGACTCGAGCGCGAGCCGCATCGCCCGCGCCGCGCCCGCGCCGGTCGGCTCGGGAGCGGTGATGTGGTGCGAGTCCGCCGTGATGCCGGCCCCGGCGAGCTCGGCGTAGACGCGCGCGCCGCGCGCGGTCGCGTGTGCTGCCGACTCGAGGACCACGATGCCCGCGCCCTCGCCCATGACGAACCCGTCGCGGTCCGCGTCGAACGGTCGCGACGCGCCCTGCGGGTCGTCGTGCCGCGTCGACAGCGCGCGCATCTGCGCGAACCCGGCGAGCGGCAACGGGTGGATGCACGCCTCCGTACCGCCCGCGACGACGACGTCGGCGAGACCGGCGCTGATCGTGTCGTACGCCAGCGCGATCGCGTCGGCACCGCTCGCGCAGGCCGACACCGTCGACCGCACCGGGCCTTGCGCGCCCAGCTCCAGTCCGATGAGTCCGGCCGGGCCGTTCGGCATGAGCATCGGCACGGTGAACGGCGACACCCGCCGCGGGCCCTTCTCGCGCACCGTGTCCCACTGGTCGAGCAACGTGATCGCGCCGCCGATGCCGGTGCCGACGACGACCGCGAGCCGGGCCGGCTCGACGTCGGGCGAGCCCGCGTCCGCCCACGCCTCGCGTGCGGCGATCAGCGCGACACGTTGCGAGCGGTCGAGGTTGCGGCCTTCGACCCGGTCGAGCCGGTCGACGGGGTCGGTCTTGAGCCGTGCGGCGAGGCGTACCGGGAAGTCCGCGACGCGTTCGTCGTCCTCGATGAGCCCGACGCCGGACTCGCCGTTGAGCAGCGCGGCCCAGGTCTCGGGGGCAGTGTCGCCGACCGGCGTCACCGCGCCGACACCGGTGATGAACACGGTCACGCAGGGACGCCCTGCTTCTCGATGAACTCGACGGCGTCGCCGACCGTCTTGAGCTTGGCGAGTGCCTCGTCGGGGATGCGGATGCCGAACTTCTCCTCGGCTGCTACCGCGACCTCGACCATGGACAGCGAGTCGATGTCGAGGTCGTCGACGAACGACGCCGTCGGCACGACCTGCTCGGGCTTGATGCCGGTGATCTCGCGAACGATCTCGGCGAGACCGGTGAGGGTGTCTGACATTGCTTCTCCTTCGATTGCTAACAACCCATGGCCAGGCCGCCGTCGACGGCCAGGGTGGTGCCGGTGACGTACGACGCGGCGTCGCTCGCGAGGAACGCGACCGCGGCCGCGACCTCGTCCGCGCGACCCCGCCGCTTCATCGGGATGGACGCGTCCAGCCCGGCTTCGGGGAGGTCTTGCGCGAGCCCGCCGTCGAGCACGCCGGGGGCGACGACGTTGACGGTGATGCCGCGGGAGGCGACCTCGCGGGCGATCGCGCGGGCCAGGCCGCCCAGGCCGGCCTTGGCGGCGGAGTAGTTGGCCTGGCCCGCGTTACCGAGCAGGCCCGCGATGCTCGACACGAAGACCACGCGTCCCGAACGCCGCCGCAGCATCGGCTTGAGCACCGCCCGCGCGCAGCGGAACGACGCGCCGAGGTTCGCGTCGACAACCGAGTCGAACGCCTCGTCGCTCATCAGCATCGAGAGCCCGTCGGCGGTCGCGCCGGCGTTGCACACGAGGACGTCGGGCGTCTCGCCGCACGCGGTGAGCACCGCGGCGGCCGCGTCGCGCTCGGTGAGGTCGGCCTGGACGAGCGTCGTCGTCGCGCCGCGTTCCTCCGCGGCCGCCGCGGCCTTCTCCGCGCCCGTGCGGTCGCTCCGGTAGTGGCACACGACGTGCGTCTCCGGGCCGCTCAGGGCGGCGACGATCGCCTGCCCGAGGTATCCGGACGCGCCGGTGACGAGGACGGTCTTCATGGTGCGATCACCACCTGTGCGGCGTACGTCAGGCCCGCGCCGAACGCGACGAGCAGCATCGGATCACCGGGCGCCACGCGCGCCTCCTCGACGAGCCGGGAGATGGCGAGCGGGATCGACGCGCCCGACGTGTTGCCGGTGTCGACGATGTCGCGGGCGACCCGGTCCGGGGCGATGCCGAGCTGGCGGGCGAGCGAGTCGACGATCCGGAGGTTGGCCTGGTGGGGGACGAACACCGCGATGTCCGAGAGCATCAGACCCGCTGCGGCGCAAGCGTTCCGGGCGACGTCGGCCATCTCCGTCGTCGCCCAGCGGAACACGCCGGGGCCGTCCATGACGAGCGCGTCGGCGTCGTCGGGGATGTGGATCGCGTCCGCTCGCGTACCGTCGCTGCCCCAGACGACGGGGCCTATGCCGTTGTCGTCAGAGGGTCCGACGACGGCCGCGCCGGCGCCGTCGGCAAAGATGATCGCGGTCGAGCGGTCGGTCTGGTCGACCCACGTGGTGAGGCGTTCCGAGCCGACGACGAGGACGGTGCGCGCGCTGCCCGCGCGGATCGCGTCGGCGGCCCAGGACAGCGAGTAGCAGAAGCCCGCGCACGCGGCGTTGACGTCGACCGCCCCGGCCCGTCCCGCGCCGATCGCCGTAGCGAGCGACGCGGCCCCCCCGGGGACAGGCCGGGTCAGCGAGCACGACGCGAGGAGTACGAGATCCACGTCGTGCGCGTCAGTGCCGCTGGCGGCCAGCGCCTTCGCCGCGGCTGCGGTGCCCATTGACACGACCGTGTCGTCCGCGGCCGCGAACCGGCGCGCGGCGATGCCGGTGCGCTCGCGGATCCAGCCGTCGTTGGTGTCCATGGTCCGGGCGAGGTCGTCGTTCGTCACGACGCGCGCGGGCCGGTAGTCACCGAAGCCGAGCAGCCTCGCGCCGGGTGCACCCCCGCCAACGGGCAGCGTCACTCGACACCCAACGGGTGCAGCCGGACGAGCGGCTGACCGGGCTTGACGGGATCGCCGGCGAGGGCGAGCCACTCGACGACCGTGCCGCCGTGCGCGGCGACGACGTCGACGTCGTCGCGACGGCCGGTGATGCGACCGACGACCGCGCCGGGAGCGAGACGTTCGACTTCGCTGGGGTGGAACGTCCCTGCTCCC
>CBQZLL010000191.1:0-6324 GCA_967749945.1 uncultured Frankiaceae bacterium | reverse complement strand
GAGACCGCGGGCGCCGTGCTTGCCGTTCGAGCCCTGGTCGGGCTGCGGGGCGTAGACCTCGGCGGCGAACGGCTCGGCCGGCACCATCGCGGGCACGGGCTCGGGCTCGACCGGGGCCTCGACGGCCTCGGTCTCAGCGACGGGCTCCACCGGCTCGACCGGCGCGCTCGGCTCGGCCTGGCCCGGGATCTCGACCCGGTACACCGCGCGGAACGACAGCGGCACCTCGGTCATCGAGAAGACGTGGACGTCCTCGACGCCCTCGACGTTGCGCAGGTGCTCGACGAGGCGGACCGCGTCCTCGAGCGACGGCGTGCGGCGGTACTGTGCGGCGCCGTCGGCGCCGGTGAAGAAGACGACGTGCTCCACGGCGGGATCCCCTCCGGATGACAGATGACGTACGCCTGAGGGTTCGGCACGCGGAGTGACCGTCTTGAGCCGTACGGCCCATCGCGGACACGGGTGGGGCCGCGACGCCGTCCGCCCAGCCGAACGCGTCGCGGCCCCGCCCGGACCGCGCGGGCGCCACCCGGGGGGGCTCCCGCCACGCCCGCGGGGATGTGGTCTAACCATCTCGAATGGGGCGTGTCACACTGCTCAACGCAGATGGACCGAAACCCTCGCGCTAGTTCAGCGTTGAGTTAGGCAAGGGTTTCCCAGACGCCCCCTGAGAGGTCCTCGTGACGACCCAACCCGAGTTGCCAGAGGTCGCGACGCTGCCGACATGGCCCGCGGTGCACCTTGCGTCCGTTCCGGACGAGCAGGATCTCGATTTCGAGAGCTTCGTGCGCACGTACGAGATCAGGCTGCGCCGCCTCGTCCTGCGCCGGATCGGAGATCTCTGCGAAGCCGAGGAGATCACCCAGGAGACGCTGCTCCGCGCCTACCAGCACCGGTCGTCGTTCTCGTCCGAGGACGAGCTCATGGCCTGGTCCACGGTCGTCGCGCAGCGCCTCGTCATCGACCGGGTCCGCGTCCGCGGCCGGTCGGTCACCGTCGCCGACGTGCCTGAGACGGCCCGGCTCGGTCGGGACACTGCCGAGATCGTCGTAGCGCGTCACGAGGCCCGCGCCGCGCTCGAGTCGCTGGAAGCGATCCCGACCCGGCAGGCCGCGATCCTCTGGGCGCGCGAGGTCGAGGGACTGCACTACGAGGAGATCGCCGACCGCTTCGGCATCACCGAGCCCGCCGTCCGTTCGCTGCTCCACCGCGGCCGCAAGGCATTGCGCAAGGAGTTCAAGGACCGTACCGGCAGCCTGCCGCTGAACGGCCTGGTGCCGTTCGCGCCGTGGCTGCTCGCGCTCAAGGCCGCGGGCAAGGTCCGCGGCGTCGCGAGGACCATCACGAAGTCGTCGACGACCGCGGCCGCGGCGCTCGGCATCAGCATCCTCGTCGTCAGCGGAATCGGGTCGTTCTCCAACGGCAACGCCGGCACACCGAACGTCCGGATCAACACCGCCCAGGGTGGCGCCACGCTGGTCGAGGGCTTCTCCGGTCCGATCGCCGCCGCGAACCGCCCCGACTGGGGTGCGGCCTTCTCCCGCTACGGCCACGGCGGCTCGAGCGGCGGGTCCGGGCCCGGGCGGTTCGACGTCAATGTCATCCCCTGCGCCAGCCACAGTGGCAAGCAGGTCTGCCCCGTGCGGGCTGGCACCGACCAGTCGTGGGGCGAGGGCGCGACGATCCAGATCGGCCCCGACCTGCCGCCCAACCCGCTCGACCTCGGCAACCTCAAGGTCAACTCCGACCGGATCGACTGCGCGTCCACGACGCTGCCGTCGAGCGGTCCCGTCACCTGCACTCAGAACGGTCCGTCGCACCGGAGCCCAGTGCGTCCCCTGCCCTCGCCCGGCAACGAAGGAGCTCTCCGATGACCCGCCGCATTCTCGCCACCGTCCTGCTGGCCGCGAGCATGGGCGGGGTCACCGCCGCGCTGCTGCCCGCGCCCGCCGCGTACGCCGACCTCATCTGCATCGGCAGCGACAACCAGCGCCGTCCCGGGACCATGACCGGCGCGTGCATCACCGACCCGTCGGACACCGCGATCAAGGACCCCCTGCACCTGTAGTCCGTCCCACGGGGGACAAGGACCGTGCTACGCCGAGCGGGCGAGCCGGCGGTCGCGTTCCTTGGAGTGCTCGGTGCGCTGCTCGGGTAGCGCTACGTCGCGCGGGGTCGGCGCAAGGTAGCCGATCGCGCGGCGCCACTCCTCGACCGTCGTGATCGGGTCGGCCGGGCGCTTCGGCCGGCTCACCCAGGAGGCCCAGATCAGCCCGAGGACGAGCGTGATCGGGATGGGGAGCAGGAACACCACGCGGCCACCATACGACGTTCGTCAAATCGCCTGGGCCGCAACGGTTTCGACACGCCGCTACCGTCTGCGGCGGCGGGCGCGGACCACGGCCGCGGCGCCGATCAAGGCAACGGTCGCGCCCGCGGCCGCGCGGGTCGCGTCGCCCTTGCCGACCCGGCGCCCGCCGAACGCCACGTGGTCGGCGGCGAGCGCGAGCTGCGCGCGGAGCGCGTCGGCGTTGCCGTGCTCGGGCCGCCAGCCCGCCTCCCGGAGCCGGTAGCCCGCGACGACCCACGGATGGGCGAGATACGCGAGCTCGGACGCCGGCGCCTTGGTGAGTCCGGCGCGGTGCAGGCGTTCGGCCGTCGCGAACGCCACCATCGAGGGCAGTTCCAGCCGCCGCTTCCCCGCGACCGCCTCGACCTCGGCCTGGGTGAGCCAGCCGTCGGGCGCGACGTCGTACGCCCCGTCGAGACCCGCGGTCGCCGCGAGCACGCACGCAGCCTCCAGGTCAGCGATATGGCAGAACTGCCAGAGCGGCGCGGAGCCGCGGACGACGAGCAGCCGGGGCGACTCGAAGTGCCGGGTGAGCACGCTGTCCGCGCCCGGTCCGCACAACGTGGCCGGGCGCAACACCGCGACGGCGACGCCCGGGTCGGTATGGCGGTGCGACTCGGCCTGGCGTTCGATCTCGACGAAGTCGCCGACGAGCGAGTCGTCGCGCGGCGCGCGGAGCGGCGCGGTCTCGTCCAGCGGTACGGGGTTGTCGGGCTGCGCGCCGTAGACCATCGCGCTCGTCACGAGTGTCACGTGCCGGACGCCCGCGGCACTGGCGGCCTCGAGCGCGTTCGCGGTGCCGCGGACGTTGGCGGCGCGACGTTCGGCCGGCGAGACGTCCGGGTGGTGCAGGCCCGCGAGGTGGACCAGCGCGCCGACGCCGGCCAGGTGGTGCGCGAGCACCGGATCCCGGACGTCGGCGGTCTGCCAGCGGACGCGTTCGGCGTCGCGGCCACGGGTCACGTCCACGGCGACGACCTCGCTGACGCCCGGCGCCTCGGCGAGGCGGCGGACGACTCCGGCACCCAGGATCCCGGCTGCGCCGGTCACGGCGATGCGGGCCGGAGCGTTCGCTCTCGGCCGATCGGTTCGCTGCGTCACCGGCGCCCCCGCGCGGTTACCGTGGTGGACATGACGGACCTACCGTTCGGATTCTCCCCCGGAGGAGGATCCGACGACATCGCGGGCAAGATCCCGTTCTTCGCGGAGCTGCAGAAGCTCATGTCCTGGTCGGGCGGGCCGGTCAACTGGGACCTCGCCCGGCAGGTCGCCGTCGCCACCGCGGCGGCGGGCGATCGGCCGGTCTCGACGAGCGAGGCCGACGAAGTCCGCGACGCGTTGCGGCTCGCCGACGTGTGGCTCGACCCGCTGACGACGTTGCCGTCCGGCATCGCCGTCCCCGCGTCGTGGAATCGCGTCGCCTGGATCGAGCAGACCTTGTCCGGATGGGCGCGGCTGTGCGACCCGATCGCGGCGAAGGTCGTCGCCGCGATGGCCGAGGCGCTGCCCGAGGAGGTCCGCGAGGAGGCCGGTCCGCTCGCCGGTTTCATGAGCCAGTTCGGCGGGCTGGTGTTCGGCGCTCAGGTCGGGCAGGCGATCGGGCAGCTCTCCGGCGAGGTGCTGTCCGCGTCCGACATTGGCGTCCCGCTCAGCGACGCGACCGCCCTGCTGCCCGCGAACGTCACGGCGTTCGGCGACGGCCTCGAAGTTCCGCCGGCCGAGGTCCGGCTCTACGTCGCGTTGCGCGAGGCCGCGCACCGGCGGCTGTTCGGGCACGTGCCGTGGCTGCGCGGGCACCTCGTCGCGGCCGTCGAGGCGTACGCCGCGGGCATCGCCGTCGACACCGGCGCGTTCGACCAAGCCCTGCTCGCCGTCGACCCGACCAACCCGGAGAGCATTCAGAACGCGCTCGGTGGCGGGCTGTTCGCCGTCGAGAAGTCGCCGGAGCAGGCCGCGGCACTCGCCCGGCTGGAGACCGCGCTCGCGCTCGTCGAGGGCTGGGTCGACGACGTCGCCGGGGGCGCCGCCGCCGGTCACCTCCCGAACACCGCCGCCCTCGGCGAGACCATGCGCCGCCGCCGCGCGACGGGCGGGCCCGCGGAAGAGACGTTCGCGACGCTGGTCGGGTTGGAGCTGCGGCCGCGGCGGCTGCGCGAGGCCGCGACGGTGTGGCGCTGGCTGCGCGAGCGGCGCGGCGTCGAGGGTCGCGACACGATCTGGAGCCACCCCGACCTGCTCCCGACGTCCGACGACCTCGAGGACCCGGTCGAGTACGTCCGCGGTCAGGACGAGGAGTGACCTGACAGCAGCGCGCGGATCGCCGCCCACCCTTCGAGCCGCGGGTCGAGCCGCGCGACGTCGGCGGGCTCGCGGAGCCGGTGCCAACCCGGGCCGACGACGACAGCCTTGACCGGCGCGACCGCGTGCAACCAGGCGAGGGAGTCCACCCTGTCGAGGTCGGCGCCGTCGAGCCAGGCCGGTCGCGGGAGGCGCGAGGCGAGCCCGACGAGCCGACCGTCGGCCGCGGGCAGCACGCCCGCGAGGGTGTCCTCGCAGGCCCCGAACAGCTTGCCCACGAGCAGGCCAGGCAGGTCCGGAACGTCGCCCGCGACGACCGCGCCGATCGTCGCCCCGCCGGCCGCGAGCGCGTCGAGGGCGTCGGCGGCCGTCGCACCCTCGGCCGCGACGGACGCCGTGACGCCCGCGAGGTCGTCGAGGACGTCGTACGTGTCGGTCAGCAGCGCCGCACGGTAGGCCGCGGGGTCGACGCCGGGTGGCGGCGTCACACCGCGCGGGACGAGGACGGCGGCGGCGAGGACGTACGCCGTCATCCGAGCTCGAGCTGCAGCCCGCCGTAGGCGGGCGCCGGGCGCCGCGGCGGTGCGGGGGCGAGCACCGGCGCGGGGGCCGGCTCCTCGACGAGGTCGTCGTCGGGGTCGGCGGCCAGACCGGGGTGGGCGGCGGCGACGCCGAGCAGGTAGCCGCGGGCGCGTTCGGCCATCGGGTAGCGCGCGACCAGGTCCCAGAACGCGGCCGAGTGGTCGGGCACGAGCAGGTGCGCGAGCTCGTGGACGAGCACGTAGTCGACGACCCAGTCCGGCATGCCGCGCAGCGCATGGGAGAGCCGGACGGTGCGTTCGGCGGGCGTGCACGAGCCCCAGCGGCTGCGCTGGTTGGTGACCCAGCGGACGCTCGCCGGGCGGGCGCGGCCGTCGAGGTGGCGGCGGGACAGCGCGAGCGCCCGGCGGCGCAGGTCGTCGTCGCCAGCGGGTCGCTTGGCGTCCGACGCGGCGAGCCGGGCGACCATCGTCGCGACCCAGTGCGCCTCCTCGGCCTTGCTCATCCGGGCCGGGATGAGCACGACGGTCCGGTCGCCGTCGCGGTACGCGGACACGGTCCGGCGGCGGCGCGCGCTGCGCCGGACCTCGACTGCGTGCGACTCCATGGCCTCACGGTAACCGGCGTCCGGTGTCCTGAGTCGGAAGTCCGCCGCGAGTCCGCCGAGGTCCGGGCGGCGGCGGGGCCCGGCGGGAGGCGAGCGGATTCCGACTGAGGGCACAAGCGGGCGGCCCGGCGCGGCGCGCGACTTTTTTTCATGCACAGGCTGCGAACGACGTCGTCGCAGGTCAGCAGCCATCTTCGTCAACAACGCACCGTCCTTCCACACCAGTGTGGCCACGCCATCCACAGCGACACTCCACGGCATCCACACCGTGTCCCCAGGACTGTCCACAGGCGGGGACGGACGCGCGTTGACGGCATGTTTGACGGGCGCCTACGGTCGCTCACGACGAAGCCCCCGGGGGCCGAGGCACCACCCGCAAGGGGAAGGCGAGTGGTGGTGAGGTCCCCGGGGGCTTTGCCGTTCGCCCTAGGTGTACTGACCAGACAGGTTGGTCAAGCGAGTGACGGGCGGGACCGTGCCGATCGCGGTGTGGGGCCGGTGGTGGTTGTAGTGGTGCAGCCAGGACGGT
>CBQZLL010000190.1:0-6358 GCA_967749945.1 uncultured Frankiaceae bacterium | reverse complement strand
GTCGACGACCCGAACGCCGGCGGCTACACGATGCTCAAGAAGAACGGCAAGGACGTCGCGGCGCTCGGCCCGCTCCAGGGCCCCGGCCAGCCCACCGCCTGGACGACGTACGTCAGCGTCGAGGACGCCGACAAGACGTCGGAGATCGTCCAGAGCGCCGGCGGCACGGTCCTCATGCCGGCGTTCGACGTGTTCGACGTCGGTCGCATGGCGATCATCGCCGACCCGACCGGCGCGGCGTTCGCGCTCTGGCAGCCCCGCGCGATGCCGGGCGCGGGAATCGTGGACGAGCCGAACACCTTCGGGTGGACCGAGCTCAACAGCCGCGACACGAAGAAGGCCGAGAAGTTCTACAAGGAGGTCTTCGGCTGGGGCAGCAAGACGAGCGATGCCGGTGGGATGAAGTACACCGAGTACAAGATCGGTGACGCGAGCGTCGCCGGCATGATGGACATGAACCCGATGGTGCCCAAGGAGGTGCCCTCGTACTGGATGCCGTACTTCGCGGTCGCCGACATCGACGCGTCGTTCGCCAAGGCGACGAAGCTCGGCGCCGAGGCGCTCGTCCCGGTCCAGGAGGCCCCCGGCCTGCGCTTCGCGATCGTCAAGGACCCGCAGGGTGCGGTGTTCGGGCTCATGACGCTGCGCGAGTAGACACGTCGTAGGACCCCGAGGCCCCCACGCGCAGGTCGCAGTGGGGGCCTCGGGCGTCTAGCGGTCGCCGCCGGTCAGGACAGCGTCATGATCGGCTCGCCGAGGCCGGAGAGTCCGGTCCCGGTCCGGGTGCAGGTGCCGCCACGTGGGACGCCGGCGTTGTACGCCTGGCGCACGCACGACCGCAGCGCGAGCTGCCCCCAGTAGTTGGGGTGCAGCGATTCCTGGATGTAGTAGTTGCTGCCACAACACGTCGAGACGGTCCTGATCTGGTTGATCCACTCGGTCTGGTCGACCGCGCCGGGGCTCTGCCAGTTGGCGAGGCCCTTCTCTTCCAGCAGCCCGACGGTGTTCTCGCACAGCCGCCGGCCGTTGAACGCGGACGCGAGCTCCATCACTTTCGTGTTCGGCAACGCAGCCTGCGTCACGGCGTTCTTGACCGCGTTGTTGATGGTCGGGAGCGCTGTGGCGTTGGCCCAGTTGGCGTCGTTGTTCCAGAAGCCGCAGCCGCCGGTCGACTGGCGGGTGTAGCCGGACTGCGAGTAGCGAAAGCCGCTGCCGTTCGGGATCGGCGACTCGTACGTCTGCGCGAGGATCGTGTACTGCGTGCTCGCGTAGCCGGCGTTCGTCATCGCGGTCTTGACGTTCAGGATCGCGTTCTTGATGGCCGTCGTCTGCGTCGCGACGTTGCCCGACGTGAAGTTGCTCGTCACCGACGAGTCGTCGTTGCAGTAGTTCGGCCACCACGACGGCGAGAACAGGAAGTCCTCGACGCAGGTCTGCACGATCGACGCGAAGTTGAAGTTGTTGCCGCCGATCGAGAGCGCGACGAGCTTGACGTTGTGGGTCGCGGCGTAGTTCTGCAGCATCAGCGCCTGGCCCTGGTTGCCGCCCGAGTTGTAGAAGTCGATGCCGGGCTTGAAGTTGCCGCTGCCGTCGGTGAACGTCGCCGTGCGCGCGCCCGAGCAGGCGAAGTTGTAGCCGTTGACGCCGCCGCCGACGTACGCCTCGGCCGACGCGGACCGGTGACAGCGGACGATCTGCTCGGCGGTGTGGCTCGCGTTGTCGAAGTACGCCGTCGAGCCGAGCGCGTCGTGGTACTGCTCGCCGTTGTTCGTGTTGCCGGCCCAGCGGCCGGCCTCACCGGAGATGTACGAGTCGCCGAGAGTCACCACCCACGGCGTACCGACGCCGGGGCCGTCGGCGTGCGCGGGCGCGGCGAGGACGCCGAAGCTGAGGACCAGCGCGCCGGCTGCGGCCGCGCGGAGCAGCCTGCGAGTGGTGCGAGGGGCGGAACCCTGCATGAGCACACTCCTCTTTGTTAGGGAATGAGCCAGCTGACTGGGTTCCGGCGAGTGAATCACATTCGGTTGTCGAAGGTCGCGAAGCGATGGAGGGCGATCGCTGCAGCCGTGGCGACGTTGAGCGAGTCGACGTCGGGGCGCATCGGGATCCGGACCCGCCGGTCGGCCCGGGCCACGGTCTCGGGCCGCAACCCCGGTCCCTCGGCACCGAGCAGCAACGCCGTCCGCTCGGCGGGCGCGACGTCGGTCAGGTCGTCGGCGTCGGCGGCGGGCGTCAGGGCGTAGGTCGCGAACCCGCTTCGGTGCAGCAGGTCGAGGCCGTCGCCAACCGACGCCACCCGCGCGAACGGCACGTGCAGCACGTGGCCGAGCGACACCCGGACCGCCCGCCGGTACAACGGGTCACACGTCTCCGGGTCGAGCAGCACCGCGTCCGCGCCGAGTGCCCGGGCCACGCGAAACAGCACGCCGACGTTCTCGTGGTCGTTGAGGCGTTCGAGGAACAGCACGGTCCTGGCCGACGCGACGACGGCGGCCGGGTCGGCCAGTGCAGGCCGGGTGGCCACGGCGAGGGCACCACGGTGCAGGTCGAACCCGGCGATCGTGGCCAGCACGTCGCGGTCGGCGACGTAGACGTCGGCAGCGACGCCGTCGAGCGGGAGCCGGTCGCGCATCGGCGGCGTGACGAGCAGCGACCGGACCTGGTACGCCGATGCGAGCAGCCGTTCGATGGCGAACACGCCCTCGACGACGAACACCCCCGCCGCCCGCTCGTACGCGACCCGCCCGGCCGGGTCGCGGAGGCTGCCGTAGTCGACCAGTCGCGGGTCGGCCGGATCGGTGACCGTGACGTCCATCGCCATCGACCCTACGGCGGGAGAATGGCCGGATGCTGCTTGCCGAGGTCGCGCGGACGTCCGCGGAGGTCGCCGCGACGAGCGCCAGGACCCGCAAGGTCGAGCTGCTGGCGGCCTGCCTCGCGGCGGCCGGGCCGGACGAGGTCCCCGTCGTCGTCGCCTACCTCTCCGGCGAGCTCCCCCAACGACGGACCGGCGTCGGCTACCGCTCGCTCGCCGACCTGCCGGGCCCGGTCGACGACCCGACCCTGTCGATCCTCGACGTCGACCTGACGTTCACCCGGATCGCGGCGTGCGCCGGCCAAGGGTCGACGGGACGGCGACGCCGCCTGCTCGCCGACCTGTACGGCCGCGCCACCGCCACCGAGCAGCGCGTCCTCGGCGGGCTGGTGACGGGCGAGCTGCGGCAGGGCGCACTCGAGTCGGTGGTGACCGACGCGGTCGCGAAGGCGGCATCGGTGCCGCTCGCCGACGTCCGGCGGGCAGTCATGCTCCGGGGCGCGCTCGGGCCGGTCGCCGAAGCGGTCCTCCGCGAGGGCGCGGCGGCGCTCGACCGGTTCCGCCTGGAGGTCGGCCGCCCGGTCCAGCCGATGCTCGCGTCCCCCGCAACCGACGTCGCGGACGCGCTGTCGCGCCTCGGCGCATCCGCCTGGGAGTGGAAGCTCGACGGCGTCCGGGTGCAGGTCCACCGGTCGGGCGACGACGTCCGCGTCTTCACCCGGACGCTCGACGACGTCACGGACCGGGTGCCGGAGCTGGTCGCCGCGGCGCTCGTGCTGCCGGCCGGGGCGATCGTGCTCGACGGCGAGGCGATCGCGCTCGCGGACGACGGGCGGCCGCGACCGTTCCAGGTCACCGGCGCGCGGGTCGCGACGCGCGGCGCGCGGTCGGACGTGCCGCTGACGCCGTTCTTCTTCGACCTCCTCCACGTGGACGGGGCGGACCTGCTCGGCGCGCCGGGCGCCGAACGGTGGGCCGCGCTCGCCACGCTCGTCCCCGACACGATGCGCGTCCCGCGCCTGGTGACCGGCGACGCAGAGGAGGCGCGGACGTTCTTCGACGACGCGGTCGCCCGTGGCCACGAGGGCGTCGTGGCCAAGAGTCTCGACGTCCCGTACGAGGCTGGCCGTCGCGGTGCATCGTGGCTCAAGGTCAAGCCGAGGCACACCCTCGACCTCGTCGTCCTCGCGGCGGAGTGGGGCCACGGCCGGAGGCGCGGCTGGCTGTCCAACCTGCACCTCGGCGCCCGCGACCCGGACTCCGGCGGCTGGGTGATGCTCGGCAAGACTTTCAAGGGGCTGACCGACGAGATGCTGCGCTGGCAGACCGAACGTCTCCTCGACCTCGAGACGTCGCGCAACGACTGGCAGGTGTTCGTCCGGCCCGAGCTCGTCGTCGAGGTCGCGTTCGACGGCGTGCAGACGTCACCGCGATACCCGAGCGGCGTCGCGCTCCGGTTCGCGCGGGTGCTGCGCTACCGCGCGGACAAGCCCGCCGCCCAGGCGGACACCATCGCCGGCGTGCTGGCGTTGCACCGAGGCTGACCTCGTCCACAGCCAGGGGCAGGAACGCGTGCATCCGCTCGCGAAGCGTGCACACTGTGCCCCGTCATCCCGCCGACCTAGGACCTTTCATGCGCCTGCTCCCCTACCGCCAGCGCCGGATCGCCGCCGCGCTCGCGGGCTGCACGCTGCTCGCGATCGCCGGGTTGGGGTACGCCCCCGCGTCGGGCGCGACCGCCGACCACACGATCACCGTGCCGACCTCTCCGGGCACCGTGTCGGTCGGCTGGGAAGGCACCATCCCGGTCGGCATGTCGGTGATCCTCGTCGGCGACCCGCTCGACGTCTGTGACACCACCGACCCGACGAAGGGCGACCGGGAGACCATCCAGATCAACGTTCCCGCCGGCCTCGACCCCTCGCTCGACGTCACCGCGGTGTTCGCCATCGACTGGGACCCGCAGAGCGGCAACGGCGGCGCACAGGACGAGAAGATCGTCGTCCTCGGCCCCGACGGCAAGACGATCGTCGGCGAGTCCGACACCGGCGGCCAGACGTACGAGTCGACCTCGGTCACGCTGGTGCGGCCCGGGACGTACACCGTGATCGCCTGCCCGTTCCAGAACCCGAGCGAGATGCCGTACGTCGGCAAGCTCGACATCGTGGTCGCCCCCGTCGTCGGTCACGTCGCATCGGCTGTCGCGGTGACGCCACCGACCTACGTCCAGCACACCGCTGGCCAGGCGCTGGCCGGCGCGAAGAGCTCGGGCGAGCCGTCGCTCGGCGTGAACTGGAAGTCGGGCGCGACGATGTTCCAGGCGAACCTCAACACGTACAAGGTGACGTTCGACGACAAGACGGCGACCTCGACGTGGATCGACGCGACCGGCGTCCTCACCGGCGTCGAGACGCTCGACCCGATCCTGTGGACCGACCAGCCGAACGGCCGGACGTTCGTGTCACAGCTGCTCCTCGCGTGCAGCGCGGCCGAGTACACCGACGACGACGGCCTCACCTGGCTGCCCAGCCAGGGCTGCGGCGAAGGCACCGGGATCGACCACCAGTCGATCGGCGGCGGGCCGTTCCCGCCGTCACTGCAGCCCGCGAGCGCCGTTTACCCGAACGCCGTCTACTACTGCACCAACGGCGCCGCCGCGACCACGTGTGGCCGGTCGGACGACGGCGGCGTGACGTTCGCGACGGTCGGCCCGGCGCTGACCGAGCAGTGCGGCGTGCTGCACGGGCACATCCGCGTCGCGCCGAACGACGGCACCGTGTACCTGCCCGCGGACAGCTGCCACGGCAAGCAGGGTGTGTCGGTGTCGACCGACGGCGGCGTGACGTGGACGGTGCGGCAGATCCCCGACTCGATCGCCGGCACGTCGGACCCGTCGGTCTCCGTCGGCAAGGACGGGACCGTCTACTTCGGGTACTCCGATGGCAGCGGCAAGCCCAAGATCGCCGTATCGCAGGACCGCGGCGCGACGTGGCGTCCGAGCGTCGACGTGGGCGTGCCGTTCGGGGTCAAGAGCACCGAGTTCGCCGAGGTCGTGGCGGGCGACGGCGACCGGGCGGCGTTCGCGTTCCTCGGGTCGCCGACTGACGGCGACTTCCAGGACCCCGGGTTCGGCATCAGCGGCGACAACTACGCCGGGGGCGAGTGGCACATGTACGTCGCGACGACGTACGACCGCGGCGCGACGTGGACGACGGTCGACGCGACGCCGGGCGACCCGGTCCAGCGCGGCTGCATGTGGAACCGCGGCGGCTCGTCGAAGTGCCGCAACCTGCTCGACTTCAACGACATCACGACCGACAAGGTCGGCCGGGTCATGGTCGGGTTCGCCGACGGCTGCACGACGTACGCCTCGTGCGTGTCCTCGACGGCCGTCGACGACAACCTGCACGAGAAGCACGCGGCGATCATCCGGCAGCTCTCCGGCAAGGGGCTGTTCGCGGAGTACGACGGCGCGTTGCCGGCCTCGGGCACCGCACCGGCG
This sequence comes from uncultured Frankiaceae bacterium, assembly GCA_967749945.1. Lineage (GTDB taxonomy): Bacteria > Actinomycetota > Actinomycetes > BP-191 > BP-191 > BP-191. Next base: position 41 of record CBQZLL010000190.1, on the reverse strand, counting down.
ACCGGCTCGGGCGGCACCGGAGGCACCGGAGGCACCGGAGG
>CBQZLL010000189.1:0-6360 GCA_967749945.1 uncultured Frankiaceae bacterium | reverse complement strand
GCTCGGCCGCCGCGGCCGCGCGCGCCGCGGCGTCGGCCAGCGGCACGGCGTACTGCTCGCCGGTGTCCATGTGCTTGAGCTGCACGTCGTCCTCGCCGACGAGCAGCGCCACCTGCGCGCCGGACCGGTCGGCCGCCTTCAGCGCGCCCTTGAGGCTCTTGCCGCCGTACGCCATGTCCGCGCGCACCCCGGCCCTGCGCAGCTCGTCGAGCACGCCGAGCGCGGTCCGCGTCGCGCCGATCGGGACGACGAACACCTCGCACACCGGCTCGACCGGCAGCTCGACGCCGGCCGCGTCGAGCGCGAGCAGCGTGCGGTCGACGCCGAGCGCCCAGCCGATGCCGGGCAGCCGCGGGCCGCCCAGCGACTCGGACAGGCCGTCGTAGCGGCCGCCGCCGCCGACGGCGTTCTGCGCGCCGAGCAGGCCGTGCTGGAACTCGAACGTCGTCCGCCGGTAGTAGTCGAGCCCGCGCACCAGGCGCGGCGCCTCGGTCCACGCGACGCCGAGCGCGGCGAGGTAGCCACGCACCTCGGCGTAGTGCTCCTTGCAGGGCACGCAGAGGTGGTCGGTGATGACCGGCGCGAACGCGAGCACCGCCTGGCACTCCGGCTCCTTGCAGTCGAGCGCGCGGAGCGGGTTGGTCTCGATCCGGCCGCGGCAGTCGCGGCAGAGCCGGTCGGTCGACGCGCGGAGGAAGGACTGCAGCGTCGCGACGTAGCCAGGACGGCACGTCTCGTCGCCCATCGAGTTGAGCAGCAGCGTGACGTCGGGCAGCCCGACCTCCTCGAACGCCCGCACGCCGAGCGTGACGACCTCCGCGTCGATCGCGGGGTCGTCCACGCCGAGTGCTTCGACGCCGACCTGCCAGAACTGCCGGGTCCGTCCGGACTGCGGCGCCTCGGCGCGGAACATCGGCCCCGAGTACCAGACCTTCCAGGGCAGCGCGCCCCGGTCGACGTGGTGCTCGACGGCCGCACGGACGACGCCCGCGGTGCCCTCGGGCCGCAACGTCAGCGAGCGGTCGCCGCGGTCGGTGAACGTGTACATCTCCTTGGTCACGATGTCGGTCGACTCGCCGACCCGGAGGAACACGCCGGTGTCCTCGAACACCGGCGTCTCGGTGTAGCGGTAGCCCGCGCGGCGCGCGGGCGCGACGAGCAGCGCGCGGGCCTCGAGCCAGCGTTCGCCCTCGGGCGGCAGGACGTCGTACGTCCCCTTGGTCGCGGCGAAGCGCTCCACTACAAGCCCCTCGCCGGCGACCGGACTTCGCCAGCCCGCTCCGCGGCCTCGCGGAGGTACGGGTTGTGCGCGCGCTCCGCCCCGACGGTCGTCGCCGGCCCGTGCCCGGACAGGACCGGCAGGTCGTCGGGCAGCGGCAGGACGACCCGCGCGAGCGAATCGAGCATCGCGGCGTAGTCGCCGCCGGGCAGGTCCGTTCGCCCGATCGAGTCCTGGAAGATGAGGTCGCCGGAGAAGAACACCGCGTCGCCCAGCCGGAACGTCAGCGACCCCTCGGTGTGCCCCGGCGCGTGCTCGACGACGAAGTCGAGCCCGGCCAGCGTGACCGGGTCCGAGCCGGTGAGCTCGACCACGTCGGACGGCTCGGCGAAGGTCAGTCCGCCGAAGACCGGCTGCCCGGCCGGCAGCCCGAACGACCGGGCGGGGTCGCTGAGCATGTAGCGGTCGGCGGGGTGGACGTACGCGGGCACGTCGTGCGCGTCGCAGACCGGGACAACGCTCCAGATGTGGTCGATGTGGCCGTGCGTCAGGAGCACGGCGACCGGGGCTAGCCGGTGCTCGCGGACGATGTCCTCGACGCCGTTCGCGGCGTTCTGGCCGGGGTCGATGACGACGCACTGCTCCCCGGGGCCGGGCGCGACGACGTAGCAGTTCGTGCCGAACGAGCAGGCGGCGAAGGACTGGACGAGAGGTGGCCACATGACCCCTGCCCGTCGCGAGCGGGCGTGGCGCAGCAGGGCGTGCGGGTCATGAGGCCACCTCTGGCATGCGCGCAGCGTAGCGACCGCTCGATAGGTGCCGCGAACGAGATCCCCGTACACTTCCCGACGATCCGACCGCCGACCCGGGAGCCCTGACGTGCCGAGCAACAAGAGACAGCGTGAGCTGGCCCGCCGCCGCGCCGAGCGCCAGGCCACCCGTCGAGCCGCCGAGCGCGTCAAGAAGCGCAAGCGCCGTACGGTCGTCGGGCTGACGGTCGCGGGCGCCGCCGCCGCGGTCGTGCTCATCCTGATTGCCGCCGCGTTGCTCAAGAGCGACAAGAAGTCGACCGACTCGCTCAACCCGTCGGAGTCCCCAACCCCGACGGCCGGCACCACGGTTGCCTGCGGCGGGACGGCGCCGACGGCGCCGAAGAAGCAGACGTTCCCCAAAGAGCCGGCGGTGGTCGTCGACGCCAAGAAGACGTACACCGCGCACATGAAGACGTCGTGCGGCGAGATCGTCTTCGACCTGTTCGCGGACAAGGCGCCGCACACGGTCAACTCGTTCGCGTTCCTCGCGGGCAAGAACTTCTACGACGGCACCTTCTGCCACCGGATGACGAGCAGCCCTGGGCTTACGGTGCTCCAGTGCGGCGACCCCGAGGGCACCGGCGCGGGCGGCCCGGGCTACACGCTCCCCGAGGAGAACCTCAAGGGCGCCAAGTACACCCGCGGCCTGGTCGCGATGGCCAAGACCAACGCGCCGCACTCGACGGGCAGCCAGTTCTTCCTCATCGACAAGGACAGCGACCTGCCGCCCGACTACACCGTCGTCGGGAAGATGACCGACGACTCGCTCAAGGTCCTCGACAAGATCCTCGCCCTCGGCATCGAGACCGGCACCGACGGCCCGCCGAAGCAGAAGGTCTACGTCGAGTCGTTCACCGTCGAGGCGAAGTAGCGGCCGCGGCCGCCTGGCTCAGCCCTTGGTCGAGACGACGCGATAGGCGTCGTAGACGCCCTCGACCTGGCGGACGCCCTTGAGCAAGTGGCCGAGGTGCGTCGGGTCGGCCATCTCGAAGGTGAACCGGCTCACCGCGACCCGGTCGCGGGTCGTCGTGACCGAGGCCGACAGGATGTTCACGTGGTGGTCCGACAGCGCGCGGGTCACGTCGGAGAGCAGCCGCGTACGGTCGAGCGCCTCGACCTGGATCGCGACGAGGAACACCGAGCCCGCCGACGGCGCCCACTCGACCTCGACGACCCGGCCGGGCTGGGCGCGCAGCCCCTCGACGTTGATGCAGTCGGTGCGGTGGACGGAGACGCCGTTGCCGCGGGTGACGAAGCCCATGATCGGGTCGCCGGGCACGGGCGTGCAGCAGCGGGCCAGCTTGACCCACACATCGGACGCGCCCTTGACGACGACACCGGGGTCGCCAGTCGTCCGCGCGCGCGGCGCGCGGGTCGGCATGGTGACCTCGGCGATGTCCTCGACCGCGCCCTCGGCCCCGCCGAGCGACTGGACCAGGCGGTGCACGATGGTCTGCGCGGAGACGTGGTTCTCGCCGACGGCGGCGTACAACGAGGCGATGTCCGGGTAGCGCAGGTCCTTCGCGAGAGCGACGAGCGCGTCGCCCGAGAGCAGCCGCTGCAACGGCAACCCCTGCTTGCGCATAGCCCGCTGGATCGCGTCCTTGCCCGCCTCGATCGCGTCCTCGCGGCGTTCCTTCGCGAACCACTGCCGGATCTTGTTGCGCGCTCGGGGCGTCTTGACGAACGCGAGCCAGTCCTGGCTCGGCGCGGCGGTCGCGGCCTTCGAGGTGAAGACCTCGACGACGTCGCCGTTGTCGAGGGGGCTCTCCAGCGGGACGAGCCGGCCGTTGACCCGCGCGCCGATGCACCGGTGCCCGACCTCGGTGTGCACGGCGTACGCGAAGTCGACGGGCGTCGCGCCGGACGGCAGCGCGATGACGTCGCCCTTCGGCGTGAAGACGTAGACCTCGCCGGCGTAGAGGTCGAACCGCAGCGAGTCGAGGAACTCGCCCGGGTCGGCCGTCTCGCGCTGCCACTCGACGATCTGCCGCAGCCAGCCCATGTCGTCGGGCCCGCCCGAGGGCGGGGTGACGTCGCCCTTGGTCTCCTTGTACTTCCAGTGCGCGGCAATGCCGTAGTCCGCGATCCTGTGCATCGCGAACGTCCTGATCTGCAGCTCGACGGGCTTGCCCTCGGGTCCGATCACGGTCGTGTGCAGCGACTGGTACATGTTGAACTTGGGCATCGCGATGTAGTCCTTGAACCGGCCCGGGATCGGGTTCCAGACCGCATGGATGGTGCCCAGCGCGGCGTAGCAGTCGCGGACGTCCTCGACGAGCACGCGAATGCCGACGAGGTCGTAGATGTCGGTGAAGTCGCGGCCGCGGACGATCATCTTCTGGTAGATCGAGTAGTAGTGCTTCGGGCGGCCGGTGACCTGGGCCTTGATCTTGGCGTCGCGCAGCTGCGTCGACACCTGGTCGATGACCGCGTCGAGGTACGTGTCGCGGCTCGGCGCCTGGGCGGCGACGAGCCGGACGATCTCGTCGTAGCGCTTGGGGTACAGCGTCGCGAACGCGAGGTCCTCGAGCTCCCACTTGATGGTGTTCATGCCGAGCCGGTGCGCGAGCGGCGCGAAGATCTCGAGCGTGTCGCGGGAGATGCGCTCCTGCTTCTCCGGCGGCAGCGAGCCGAGCGTGCGCATGTTGTGCAACCGGTCGGCGAGCTTGATGACGAGGACGCGCGCATCCTTCGCCATCGCGACGACCATCTTGCGGATCGACTCGGCCTGCGCGGCCTCGCCGTACTTCACCTTGTCGAGCTTCGTGACGCCGTCGACCATTTGCGCGACCTCGTCGCCGAACTCCGCGCGAACCGTCTCCAGCGTCGCGGGCGTGTCCTCGACCAGGTCGTGCAACAACGCGGCCGCGATCGGCGTGGGCAGCAGGCCGAGGTCGCCGAGGATCTCGGCCACGGCGAGCGGGTGCGTGACGAACGGCTCGCCGCTACGCCGGAGCTGGCCCCGATGCCCCTCGGACGCGACCTCGTAGGCCCGGATCACCGGGCGCAGGTCGGCCTTGGGATGGGTCGTGCGCAACGTCCTGAGCAGGCGTTCGAGCTGGGGCGGGGTCGTCGTGCGGGAGCCCGGCGTCAGGCGGTTGAGCGCAGCGCGGACGCGGCGCGGCGGGGCCGGTGGGTCCGCGGGTGACGCGGCGGGCGACGGTACGGCGGGAGTGACCTGCTCGGACTCGGTCGGGGCGGGCGTGGTGGAGTCCGGCTCCTCGACCGACCCGGCGGGAGCCGCCGAGTCGGTCTCAGGCGCGACGTCGGACGGCACGGTGGCCCCCTTGGTCATTTCGGCGGAGCCACCATGATACGGCCGGTCTAGGGCGTGTCTCTCGATCCGTGATCGCCCTAGTACGGCTTGGCGAAACGGCCCGGATCCGTTCGGCCGTCCCAGAGCTTCGTGATCTTGGCGAGGTTGTGCACCAGATGCGTGCAGAACATCGCCAAGATCACGAGATGGGGGCTGGCGAAGCACGCCGCGACGAGCGTTTTCGCCAAGCCCTACTGGTACGTCACCAGGCTATGTACGTCGAGACCTTCGAGCCGAGCACGGGCGTCGAGGAAGGCAAGCTCGACCACGACGGAGCACCCGACGACGTCGCCGCCCGCCTCCGCGACGAGCTCGCGGGTCGCGTCGACGGTGCCGCCGGTCGCGAGCACGTCGTCGACGATGAGCACCCGGTCGCCCGGCGTGAACGCGTCCCGGTGCACTTCGAGGGTCGCCGTGCCGTACTCCAGGTCGTACGTCCGCGCGTACGTCTCCGACGGCAGCTTGCCGCTCTTCCGCACCGGTACGAACCCCGCGCCGAAGTGGTACGCGACCGGCGCCGCGACGATGAACCCGCGCGCCTCGATGCCGACGACCTTGTCGACGTTGCCGCGGCCATGGTGCGCGACGATCGCGTCGACCGCGTGCGCGAACGCGACGTGGTCGGCGAGCAGCGGCGCGATGTCCTTGAACATGATCCCGGGCTGCGGGAAGTCGGCGACGTCGCGGATGCGTTCGCGGAGCAGCGCCTCGACGTCGATCGGCCCGCGCGGCCGGCCGTCCCGCGCGGAGGTCAGCGCCGCTTCTTCCCGGACGACCGGCCCCCGCGGCCGCCCTTGCGCTTCTGCGGTCGCGGCTGCGGCCGCGCTCCCCCTCCGCTCGCCGTCTGCCGCGGTCGAGTCGCGCTGTCGGGCTCGTCGGCGACGTCGACGGCGACCGTGCCGCCCCCCGCCGTCGCGGCCGCGACGCGGGTCGACGCGGCGAGCGCGGCCTGCCGTGCGGCCACCCGGGCCCTGAGCGCCGTGAACTGCGGCTCGCGCTCCTTGAGGTCG
>CBQZLL010000188.1:0-6383 GCA_967749945.1 uncultured Frankiaceae bacterium | reverse complement strand
TACCTCGGCGACGCGCCGCGCCCGTCCCGCCTCCTCGCCCCCCGCGCAGCGCGGGCGCCGTGGTTGCTCGCCGACGCGAGCCGGGTCCTCGACCGCTGGCTCGGTGGCGCCTCCTCGCTGGAACGCCGGCTGGCCCGGGCCGGGGGGCGCCGCACCGTCGAGGAGTTCCGGGCCGAGCAGGTCGTGTGGGGCGCGGTCGGCCTGCTCGCGGGGCTCGGCGTCGCGGCGCTCGCACTGCTGTCCGGCAGCGGCCAGGCGCCAGGCCTGTTGCTCATGACCGGCGGCCTCGCGTTGCTCGGCGTCCTCGCCCGCGACCGCTGGCTGAGCCACGAGGTCGCCCGGCGCGAGGAGCGCATGCTCGCCGAGCTGCCCACCATCGCCGAGCTGCTCGCGCTGGCGGTGACGGCGGGGGAGGGTGCGGTCGGCGCGCTCGACCGGGTCTGCCGGATCAGCACCGGCGAGCTCGCGGCCGAGCTGCGCCGGGCGATCGACGACGCGAAGGCGGGCGCGTCGCTGGTCACCGCGCTCGAAGGCATCACGCGACGGACGTCGTTGCCGCCGCTCGCGCGGTTCGTCGACGGCATCGTCATTGCCGTCGAACGCGGTACGCCACTCGCCGACGTCCTGCGCGCGCAAGCGGTCGACGTCCGCGAGGCCGGGCGACGGCGGCTGCTCGAAGCGGGTGGTCGCAAGGAGATCGCCATGCTCGTGCCGGTCGTGTTCCTCGTCCTGCCGGTGACGGTCGTGTTCGCGTTGTTCCCGGGGTTCTACGGCCTCCGGATCCTCACGCCCTGAAGGGGGAGTCGATGCTCACCTACCTCCGCGCCCGCGTCGCGGGTACCCATCGGGACCGCGGCGACGTGCCCGGCTGGGTGCTCATCACGTTGATGACGGCGGTCATCGTCGCGGGCATCTGGGGCTTCGCGCAGGGCGCGCTCGCCAACATCCTCACCAGCGCGCTGTGCACCATCGGCGTCAACGGCTCGGGCGCTTCGTGTTAAGACGTGGTCTCGGAGCCCCTCTGCCCTGCTCCGCCACGCCCGGACGGCGACCGGACTGCGTTCTCGGATCGGCCGATAGCGCTGCTATCAGCCGACCCTGCGGCCTTGCCGGATCACCGCCCGGACGCGGCTCGCGACGGGCGGGGGCTCCGAGACCACGTCTTCACGACGACGGCGCCGCCGTCGTCGAGTTCGTCCTCGTCGGCACGCTGCTCGTGGCGTTGTTCCTCGGCGTGATGCAGGTCGGCCTCTACCTGCACCTGCGGAACGTCGTCGTCGCCAGCCTCGCCGAGGGCGCTCGCGAGGCCGCTAACGCCGACCGCGACTGCGCCGACGGCATCGCCCGCGCGCACGACCTCGTCGCCGGTGCCGTCGGCCGTACGGTCGCGGACGGGCTGACGTTCGACGTGCCCGAGGGCGGGTGCGAGGAGACCGACGACGGCGTCGTCCTCGTCCGCATCCGCGCACACGGCCCGTTGCCCCTGCTGTTCCCGCCGGTCGGCGCCGTCGCGATGAACGCCACCGCGCACGCCGTCAAGGAAGGCCAGTGAGGCGGGGCGACGACGACGGCACCGCGATCCTCGAGTTCGTCACGGTCGCGGTCGTCCTCATGGTGCCGCTCGTCTACGTCCTGCTCACCGTGTTCGCGCTGCAGCGCGCGGCCTTCGCGGTGAGCGCCGCGGCGCGCGAGGCCGGGCGCGCGTACGTCACCGCCGACGCGCCGGACGACGCGACGGCACGCGCGCAGACCGCGGCGGACCTCGCGCTCGCCGACCAGCTCCCGGGCGTCCCGCACGCCGACCTCGACACCGACGGCGACGGCCGTACGCCGGGCACGTCGGTAGCCGTGACGGTCACGTACCGCGTGTCGTTGCCGCTGGCCGGGAGCCTCGCGACGGTCCCGGTGAGCGCGACGCACGTCGCGACCGTCGACCGCTACCGCGCGCGATGAGGCGCCCGCGCGGCGAGGACGGGCAACTGCTGATCCTGACCGCGTTCTTCGCGGTCGTGCTCGTGCTGCTCGTCGCGGTGGTCGTCGACGCGTCGGCGGCGTTCCTCGCCCGGCGCGCGCTCGCCAGCCAGGCCGACGGTGCCGCACTGGCCGCGGCCCAGTCGGTCGACCTGCGGGCGTACTACGACGGCGACGCGCGTGACGTCCTGCCGCTCGCCGACGTGACGGCCGTCGTCGAGGACTACGTCGGTACGTACTACCCCGGCACCACCGTCACGGCGGTCGACCTCGTCGACGGCGGCACCGCAGTGACCGTCAGCCTCGAACGGCACCTCGCCCTGCCGCTCGCGCCACCGGGCTATTCCGACGGTGTCGACGTTCGCGCCGACGCGACGGCGCGGCTCGTCAGCAGGTGAACGTCGCGGCCGCACCGGATGCCGCCGCCGCGACGGTCATCGCCAGCACCTTCGGGTCGGTGACCAGGTCGAGGTGCGCGACGTGCCGTCCCGTGCAGACGTCTTGGACGCGGATGTTCCGCGCACCCTCCAGCATCGCCGACGTCGGCGGGGTCACCGCGGTGTCGTCGGCGGTCCAGAACGCCACGTAGTCCGGTCCGGCCGGCGTTCCGGCGATCTGCCGTAGCAACGCCGACTCGGGCAGCAGGTCGACGCAGCCTGCGGTGCAGTCGGGCACCGACCGCAGCGCCGCCGAGCCGTGGTGCGGAGCGGCCAGCGTGACGACGTGCCGGGCCCGCGCGGCGCCGCCGTTGAGCGCGAGCCAGGTGCGGACGACGATCCCGCCCGCCGAGAACCCGACCACGTCGACCCGGTCGAGCCCGCGGGTCGCCACGTCGAGCGCCTCGGCGCCCGCGGTCATCCGCGCCCGCCCACCCTCCGGCGGTACGACGACGCGGACGTCGCGCCCCGCCGCGGTCAGCGCGTCGACCAGGCCGGCCACTGAGGCTTCGTCGCCGCCGTAGCCGGGGAGGACGAACACCACGGGCTCCGCGTGGCCGCGCGACGCGGGCGACGACGAGCAGGCCCCCAGCAGCGCGATCCCGACCACTCCGAGTCTGCGCACGGGGCCAGTGTTCTACCCTGACCGGCATGGCCGCCGCGGAACCCGCCGAGGATCTCAAGCGCCTCGACGCGACGTTGCGGTCGGTCGAGGCGTTCGTCGACCTGCCCGCGAAACGGGTCGAGCTGGAGAAACTGCGCGAGCAGGCGTCCGTCCCGGACCTCTGGAACGACCCGGACGCGGCCAAGGACCTCACCTCGCGCCTGTCGTACGTCGAGTCGGAGATCGACCGCGTCGAGGCGTTGCGCCGCCGCCTCGACGACGTCGGCGTGCTGCTCGACCTCGCCGGGTCCGAGGAGGACGCCGACGCACTGGCCGAGGCAACGGCCGAGATCGTCGCGCTCGACAAGGCGGTTGGCGAGCTCGAGGTCCGCACGTTGATGTCCGGCGAGTACGACGCCCGCGAGGCGCTCGTCGTCGTCAGCGCGGGCGCGGGCGGCGTCGACGCGTCCGACTGGGCGCGGATGGTCGTCGAGATGTACCAGCGGTGGGGGCAGCGGCACGGCTACCCGGTCGAGATCTACGACATGGCCTGGGCCGAGGAGGCCGGCATCAAGTCGGCGACGTTCGCGGTCAAGGCGCCGTACGCGTACGGCACCCTGCGCGGCGAGCACGGCGTGCACCGGCTGGTGCGGATCAGCCCGTTCGACAACCAGAGCCGGCGGCAGACGTCGTTCGCGGGGGTCGAGGTCACGCCGGTGGTCGAGGCGAGCGACCACGTCGAGATCGACGAGAAGGACGTCCGCGTCGACATCTTCCGGTCGAGCGGTCCCGGCGGGCAGGGCGTCAACACGACCGACTCCGCCGTCCGGCTCACCCACCTGCCGACCGGCATCGTCGTCACCTGCCAGAACGAGCGCAGCCAGCTCCAGAACAAGGCCTCCGCGATGGCCGTCCTCCAGGCGAAGCTGCTCGAACGCCGCCGCCAGGAGAACGAGGCGAAGATGAACGCGATCAAGGGTGGCCGGCAGGACGTCAACTTCGGCTCGGCGTTCCGGCACTACGTGCTGCACCCGTACCAGCTCGTCAAGGACGACCGGACGCACGTCGAGACCGGCAACATCAACGCTGTCCTCGACGGCGAGATCGACCAGTTCATCGAGGCGGGCATCCGCTGGCGGAACGCCCCGGCGGGGGCGTAACCAGCCGCAATACCCTGATGTCGGGTACTTGACACCTCGCTCCCGTTGACTTTTTTGACTACTCGCTGTCACGATGGCGCCACTGCCCAAAGTAGGGCAGGCCGGTCGGATTGCCTTCGACCGGGCTCCGGGGAAGCAACGATCCGCGACCGAACAACCACGGTCACCAGCCTGGTCGCGGGGAGCGAGTGGTGAGACCGACCTCGGGCGTCCTTCTGGGAGGGAAGTCCGTCATGTCGGCTCGTTTCACCCGTCGTGCGCGAGCGCTGACGTTCGGGGGCCTCGCGACCCTCGGGCTCGCCGCGGTCGCGCAGCTCGCCGTCTCCCCCGCCGCGATGTCGACCGAGTCGTCGCACACCGTGCCGCTGCACAACACGACCACGAACAACACCGAGGAACCCTGCCCGGACTCGCCGCCGCTCTGGGGCTGGCACTTCATCGTCCCGGCCAACGGTACGTTCGTCTCGCTCTCGGTGACGTTCCAGACCGAGGGGACGGTCACCATGGGCCCCGGCGACGTGTTCGGCCCGCCGGACGACTCGCACGCGTACGTCTACCTGACCCACGACGACACGCTGCTCTCGGGGACCGCCGAGATCATCGGTGACGCCGACAAGTTCGTCCTCTCACACGTCTGCGCCGGCACCACCCAGGAGAGCCCCTCGCCGACGCCGAGCGAGACGCCGTCGGAGACCCCGAGCGAGACGCCGTCCGAGACGCCGTCGGAGACGCCGAGCGAGACCCCGTCGGAGACCCCGAGCGAGACCCCGTCGGAGACCCCGAGCGAGACGCCTTCGGAGACGCCGAGCGAGACCCCGTCGGAGACGGTCAGCGAGACGCCGAGCGAGACGCCGTCGGAGACCGTGAGCGAGACGCCGTCGGAGACGGCCAGCGAGACGCCGTCGGCCGAGGTCAGCGCGACGGAGGAGACCCAGACTCCGAGCGTCAGCCCGTCGGTCCAGGGCGTGAAGATCACCAAGAAGCCCGTCGTCGTCGAGGGCAGCCGCCTCCCGAGCACCGGCTCACCGCTCCCGATCGGCCTGCTGCTGCTCGTCGGCTTCGGCCTCCTCGCGGGCGGTGTCGTCGTCACGGTCGCCGGTGAGCCGCACGCGGCTGCCGCAGGTGGCAAGCACCGCACGTAACATCGAGGGGATTTCCCGGAGGCCCGCGCCCTGACCGGCGCGGGCTTTCCGGTGTTCGCGGCTACCTCAGGTAACGCTCGACTGTCCTGATCGTCACGGTTTGGTGCAAGACAGGATCATGTTCAGGACGAATATGGCCCGGAACGACCATTGCCCGCCCCGCCACGCTGCGTCACGGTCGCACAGTCGCTCACTGTGACCGCGTACGTCGCGGCTGCTCGCCCGTGAGCGCCGGGGAAGCAACGATCCGCGGCCGTCAAGTCTCGGTCACCGGCCTGGCCGCGGGGAGCGAATGGTGAGACCGACCTCGGACCGTCGTCGAGAGGCGCATCCGATGTCGAAGAACCACCGCTCCCTGGCCGCCGTCGTCGCGCTCGCCACGGCGTTGGTCTGGGTACCTGTCATGGCGACCGCGGCCTTTGCCGACGACCCGATCCTGGTCCAGGACCCCACGCCGAATGGCTGTAACGGCGTCCTGCCGACCCCCGGCAGCGAGAACACCCACAAGCGGCTCGACCCGAACTTCCCGAGCAACTTCGATCCCGGAGGCGTCGTCGGGTACATCGTCGACTTCCCGGTCGACGCCTCCGACGTCGGCGGCGACTTCGAGCTCACCGACTGCGTGTACGTCGACCCGCCCGGTGCGGCACAGGACGAGGTGCTCGCGAAGTACTTCGTGCACTTCGTGCCGAACAGCGAGGACTTCCACCTCCAGTTCGCCGTACCGATCCCGGCGAACACGCCACTCGGCTCGCAGTTCTGCAACTACGTGAAGACCACGGCGTCGCCCAGCGCGTCGCAGGCCAGCAACCGCAAGGCCGGACCGGCCTGCTTCACCGTCGGTGGCGGCCTGCGCATCGAGAAGCGTTCAGGGTCGGCACAGGGCCCGATGCTCGGCGGCGCGTCGTTCAGCGTCCTCTGTACGCCGACGGTCGCCTCGCCCCCGACGATCATCACCGGCCTGTCCAACCCGAGTGTCGTCAACCCGAACGGCACCGTGACGGCCTCCGGTGTGTCGACCAGCGGCGCGATCGCGATCAACGGCCCGTCCGGTACGCCCTGCACCGTG
>CBQZLL010000187.1:0-6387 GCA_967749945.1 uncultured Frankiaceae bacterium | reverse complement strand
CGATCCCCGCCGCGACCCGGCGGCACGGCGGGCACCCGGCCAAGCGGACGTTCCAAGCCTTGCGCATCGAGGTCAACGGCGAGCTCGACGCGTTGACCCGGGCGCTGCCCGCCGCCATCGCGGCGTTGCGGGTGGGCGGGCGGCTCGTCGTGCTCGCGTACCACTCGCTCGAGGACCGCGCGGTGAAGCGCGCGATGGCTGTCGGGCTCAAGGGCTGCGTCTGCCCGCCCGAGCTGCCGGTCTGCGTCTGCGGCCGGGAACCCGAGCTGCGGCTGCTGGTGCATGGCGCGGAGAAGCCGAGCGACGACGAGGTCGCCGCGAACCCGCGCGCGGCGTCGGCTCGGCTCCGCGCGGTCGAACGCGTTCGCGAGGCCGCATGAGTCCCGTCGCCGCGCAGGGTCGCCCCAGCCCGGCGCGGCGCACCCCCGCGCGCCCCGCCCTCCGGGTCGTCACGCCGGTCGCCTCGCGGGCACCGCGCGCGCCGTTCGTCTTCTTCTCGATGCTCGTCGTCGGCGCGGGGCTCGTGAGCCTGCTCGTCCTCAACACCGTCGTCGCGCAGGATGCGTTCACGCTGCATGACCTCGACCGCAACGCGGCCGTCCTCGCCGAGCGCGAGCAGAAGCTCAACCAAGAGGTCGCCGCCCTCGAAGCGCCTGGTGCCGTGGCGCAGCGCGCCCGCGCGCTCGGTCTGGTGCAGGCGGGCGACCCCGCGTTCATCCTGCCGAACGGTCACGTCCTCGGCAGCGCCGTGCCGGCGACCGCGCCGCCTCCGCCACCACCACCCCCGCCGTCGGCGTCGGCCTCGCCCACGGCTTCCGCGTCGGCCAAGCCCAAGCCGACGGCCACGCCGTGACCGCGCGCCGTCGCCCGCCCGCTCGCCGACCGCCGCCGCGCCGGGTCGCCCGCCGTGCGGACCCACGCACGCGGCTGCTGCAGGCGCTGTTCGTGATCGCGGTCGTCCTCGTCGTCCTCGCCGGGCGGCTCGTGCAGCTGCAGGGACTGGAGTCGACGGCGTACGCCGCCAAGGCCGAGAAGCAGCGCCTCCGCAAGGTGGACCTCGCCGCCACCCGCGGCAGCATCCTCGACCGCGAAGGCCGCCCGCTCGCGATGAACGTCGACGCCCGCGCGATCTACGCCGACCCGTCGCTCGTCGAGGACCCGGCCGCGACCGCCGCGCGGCTCGGGCGGCTGCTGCATCTCCACGCGAAGGACCTGCGCCCGAGACTCGAACGCGACGCCCGCTTCGTCTACCTCGCCCGCGGCGTCGACCCCGACGTCGCGCGCGCCGTCGTCGCGGCGAAGATCCCCGGCGTCGGCTCGCTGCCCGAGACGCGTCGGGTCTATCCGAACGGCGGGCTCGGCGCCGCCGTCGTCGGCTTTGTCGGTCGCGAGGGCGAGGGCCTCGGCGGCATCGAGTACGCGCTCGACCGCGACCTCAAGGGCAAGCCCGGTCGCGAGCTCGTCGAGGAGGACACCCAGGGCCGGCAGATCCCCGGGGGCGCGCACCGCGTCGTACCGCCGGTCGCGGGCCTGACGCAGCTGCTCACGATCGACCGCGACATCCAGTGGCAGGCCGAGCACGTCCTGGTCGAGCAGGTCGCCAAGACGCACGCGAAGTCCGGGCAGATCCTCGTCATGGACGTCCGCACCGGCGAGATCCTCGCGCTCGCGGTCGCGCCGTCGTTCGACCCGAACGACCCCAACGCGTCGCCCGCCGCGCACCTCGGCAACCCCGCGCTGTCAACCGTCTACGAGCCCGGCAGCGTCAACAAGGTCATCACCGCGGCAGCGGCGTTGGAGACCGGCCTGCTCGCGCCGGACAGCACCGTCGTCGTGCCGTCGTCGATCCGGGTGTCGAACCACACGTTCACCGACGCACACGCGCACGGCGCGGAGCGGCTGACGTTCACCGGCGTCCTCGCCGAGTCGAGCAACATCGGCACCATCGGCATCGCGCAACGACTCGGCAAGGACCGGCTGTACGAGTACCTGCGCAAGTTCGGCCTCGGCGAGCGGACCGGCATCCGCTTCCCCGGCGAGAGCCGGGGGCTGCTCCCGCAGCCGCAGGACTGGTGGAGCACCGCGATGGGCACCATCCCGATCGGCCAGGGCATCGCGGCGACGTCGTTGCAGGTCGCGTCGGCGTACGCCGCCATCGCCAACGGCGGCGTCCGCGTCCAGCCGAGCCTGCTGCGCGGCAGCCTCGACGCGAACGGCACGCTGCACCCCGTGCCCGCGCCGAAGAGGACGCGCGCGGTCTCGGCGAAGACCGCGAAGCAGGTCACGGCGATGCTCGAAGCCGTCGTCTCCAAGAACGGCACCGCGCCGATGGCCGCCATCGCCGGCTACCGCGTCGCGGGCAAGACCGGCACCGCGCGCAAGGTCCGCCCGGACGGACGGGGCTACGCCGGGTACGTCGCGTCGTTCGTCGGGTTCGCCCCGGCGGACGCGCCGCGGCTCGTCGTCGAGGTCGTCCTCGACAACCCCGTGCCGATCTACGGCGGCCTCGTCGCCGCTCCGGTGTTCCGCACCGTCATGGGCTTCGCGCTCGGCGCGCTGCGCGTGCCGCCGACCGGGCGCCCGTCGCCGGTCGTCCGGCTGCGCGCCGAGTGAACGCCACCCCGGTAGCGTCGGGTCTTGTGCCCCAGCCGATCCGGCCCGTCGCTGCCCCGCGCCCGTTGCGCGAGTGGCATCCGGACGCGCCCGACGTCGTCGTGACCGGGGTGACGCACGACTCGCGCCGGGTCGTACCCGGCGACGTGTACGCGGGTCTCCCGGGCGCCCGCGTGCACGGCGCCGACTTCGCGGCCGATGCCGCGTCGCGCGGCGCGGTCGCCATGGTGTCCGACCGTGAGTCGTCCGACCTCCCGACCCTCGTCGTGACCGACCCGCGCAAGGTGCTCGGCGACCTGTCGCGCTGGGCGTACGGCGACCCGTCCGCCGCGATCGACGTCGTCGGCGTCACGGGTACCAACGGCAAGACGACGACGGCGTACCTGCTCGAAGCCGGGTTTGCGACGGCGGGGCGTCACACCGGATTGATCGGCACCGTCGAGACGCGCGTCGCGGGGGAGCGGCTCGACTCGGTGCACACGACGCCCGAGGCGCCCGACCTCCAGGCATTGCTCGCCGTCATGCGGGAACGCGGCGTCACCGGCGTCGGCATGGAGGTCTCGTCGCACGGGCTCGCACTCGGCCGGGTCGACGGCACGACGTTCGCCGCTGCCATCTTCACCAACCTCTCCCAGGACCACCTCGACTTCCACCGCGACATGGAGTCGTACTTCAAGGCGAAGGCGTCGCTGTTCAGGCCGGAGCGGACGAAGGTCGCCGTCGTCAACGTCGACGACACCGCGGGCGGCCGCCTGCTCGAACGCACCCGCGTGCCCGTCGTCACGACGTCCGCGACCGGCGCACGGCTCGCCGACTGGCAGGCGCACGACGTGGCGGTCGGCATCGACGGCTCGACGTTCCGCCTCGTCGCGCCTGGGCTCGACGCAATGGTGCGGCTCCGACTGCCCGCCGCGTACAACGTCGCCAACGCGCTCGGCGCGCTCGCCGCGCTCGTCTCCGTCGGTGTCGCGCCCGAGGCCGCGATCGCGGGCGTCGAGTCGTTGCCCGGTGTCCCGGGCCGGCTCGAACGCGTCGACCGTGGCCAGCCGTTCCTCGCCCTCGTCGACTACGCGCACTCGCCGGAGTCGGTCGCGTCGCTGCTCGCCGCGTTGCGGCCGTTGACGACGGGCCGGATCGTCGTCGTGCTCGGGTGCGGCGGCGACCGCGACGCGGGGAAGCGGCCGTTGATGGGGGAGGCCGCCGCGCGCGGCGCCGACCTCGTCGTCGCGACGTCCGACAACCCACGGTCCGAGGACCCGCTCGCCATCCTCGACGCGATGGTCGCGGGCATCACGAGGACCGCGACGCCGTACGTCGTCGAGCCCGACCGCACCGCTGCGATCCGCCTCGCCTGCGCCGAGGCGAAGGCCGGTGACGTCGTCGTCGTCGCGGGCAAGGGACACGAACAGGGGCAGGTCTTCGCTGACGTGACCGTGCCGTTCGACGACCGGCTCGTCCTCGCCGAGGCACTCTCGTGAAGTCACCCCACGACGCCACTCGCTGCGCTCGTGCCGCCGCGGGGGCCCCGACATGATCGCGCGCACACTCGCCGAGGTCGCCGCCGCGGTCGGCGGTCACGTCGCCGACGGCACCGGAGCCGAGGTCGTCACCGGCGCGGCCATCGACTCGCGACGGGTCCATCCCGGTGACTTGTTCGTCGCGCTCCCCGGCGAGCGCGTCGACGGCCACTCCTTCGCCGCGGCCGCACTCGCGGCGGGCGCGACCGGCGTCCTCGCCGCCCGTCCGGTCGGCGTCCCCGCGGTCGTCGTCGCCGACCCCGCCGCCGCGCTGGCCACGGTGGCCCGCGCCGCGGGCCTGCGCGCCCGCGTCGCCGCCATCACCGGCTCGACGGGCAAGACGTCGACCAAGGACCTCGTCGCGCAGGTGCTCGACCGCGCGGGCACCACGGTTGCGCCCGTCGGGTCGTACAACAACGAGCTGGGCCTGCCGCTCACGGTGCTGCGCGCCGACGACACGACGGACTTCCTCGTCCTGGAGATGAGCGCGCGCGGCCGCGGCCACATCGCCTGGCTCTGCGACATCGCGCGGCCGCACCTCGGCGTCGTCCTCAACGTCGGCGTCGCGCACCTCGGCGAGTTCGGCTCGCGGGAGGCCATCGCGGAGACCAAGGCCGAGCTCGTCGACGCGGCGGCCGAGCTCGTCGTCCTCAACGCCGACGACCCGCTCGTCGCCGCGATGGCGCCGCGCGCGCGGGTGCCCGTCGTCTGGACCGGGCGCGACTACCGCGCCGAGCACGTCGTCGTCGACGATCTCGCGCGCGCGTCGTTCGATCTCGTGACGCCCGAAGGGCGCGCCTGGGTGCGCTTGAGGCTGGTCGGCGAGCAGCACATCGGGAACGCCCTCGCCACCGCCGCCGTCGGCGCGTGGGCCGGGCTGTCCACCGAGGCCATCGCGGCGGCGCTGTCGGACGCCGTACCCCGCAGCCGGTGGCGGATGGAGGTTCGCGAGACACCGGACGGCGTGACCGTCATCAACGATGCGTACAACGCCAACCCCGACTCGATGCGCGCCGCCCTCAAGGCACTCGTCGCGGCCGGGCGCGGGCGGCGGACCTGGGCGGTGCTCGGCGAGATGGCCGAGCTCGGCGACGCGGCGTGGACCGCGCACGACGAGATCGGGCGGCTCGCCGTCCGGCTCGACGTGGGCAGGCTCGTCGTCGTCGGCGCGAACGCCAAGGGCATCCACGCGGGCGCCAGCCTCGAAGGCTCTTGGGGGAACGAGGCGGCGTTCGCCGACGACGCGGACGCGGCGCTCGCGGTGCTGCGCGCCGAGCTGAAACCCGGCGACGTCGTCCTCGTCAAAGCGTCGAGGGCCGTCGGCCTGGAACGCATCGCGCTCGCCCTGACGCCGGACGAGGAGGCTGCTCCATGAGGGCTGTCCTCCTCGCGGCGCTCGTCGCGCTGGTCGTCTCGCTCGTCGGGACGCCGTTCGCGATCCGGTTGTTCCGCGCCCGCGGCTACGGGCAGCTCATTCGCGACGACGGACCCGAGGCCCACCACACCAAGCGCGGTACGCCGACCATGGGCGGCGCGGTCATCATCGTCGCCGCGGTCCTCGGCTACCTCGTCGCGCACGTCATCCAGAACCGGTTCACCGCGTCCGGGGTCCTCGCGCTGCTCGTCATGGCCGGCCTCGGTGCGGTCGGGTTCCTCGACGACTTCATCAAGATCCGCAAGCAGCGCAGCCTCGGCCTCAGCAAGACCGCGAAGCTGGTCGGGCAGGCGCTCGTCGCGGTGTCGTTCGGCGCGCTCGCGCTGCACTACATCGGCGACGACGTCGTGAAGCTGTCGTTCATCCGTGACACGGGGTTGAAGCTCGGCGCGGTCGGCTTCGTCGTGTGGGCGTACGTCATGCTGTCCGCGACCTCGAACGGCGTGAACCTCACCGACGGCCTCGACGGTCTCGCATCGGGCTCGTCGGCGATGGTGTTCGCCGCGTACGTCGTCATCACGTTCTGGCAGTTCGGCAACCACTGCGTGGTGCCGATCCGCGACGGCTGCTACGTCACCCGCGACCCGCTCGACCTCGCCATCGTCGCGGCCGCGGCAATGGGTGCCTGCTTCGGCTTCCTCTGGTGGAACGCCGCCCCCGCCAAGATCTTCATGGGCGACACCGGGTCGCTCTCGCTCGGCGGCCTGCTCGCGACGCTTGCGATGCTGTCGCACACCGAATTGCTGCTCGTCATCCTCGGCGGCCTCTTCGTCGTCGAGGCGCTGTCGGTCATCGTGCAGGTGGCGGCGTTCCGGCTGTTCC
>CBQZLL010000186.1:0-6443 GCA_967749945.1 uncultured Frankiaceae bacterium | reverse complement strand
CGCGCCGGGCGCCTGTCGGTATAAAACGCGGCCGGCCTGGACCCCCGTCGCGGCCCCGGCCGGGCGCGCGTCCGGTCTGCGGTCAGCGCAGCTTGGGTCCGCCGACGAGGGTGCCGACGACGCCCTCGTTGTCGTGGATGCTCTGGACTCGCGACTCCTCGCAGGTGGCGAGGCAGGCGTCGACGTACGCAGCCCACGGGGAGCCGTCGGGCGCGATCTCGACGTCGATGAAGTCGAGGACGCGACCGCACCGGCCGGGGCCGCAGCCGTCGACCTTGAGCGGGTTGGCCGGGGCGTTGATCGTCGCCGTGTAGAACGTCGGGTGCGTCGTCAGCACGTCGACGCCCGAAGCGATGTAGCCGTTCCAGCCGGTTTCCTTGTCGTCGATGTCACCGGTCGTGCCGTAGTACGCGATGGCAACCTTGCCGGGCTTGCCGACGTCGATGGTCGCCAGGTTCGTCGCCTCGACGCTCTTCGGCGAGACCTTGATCGGCTTGCTCCACGTCTTGCCGTTGTTCTTCGAGACGACGAGGCGGGGCAGCCGGTCCTCGCGCGCGACCCAGAGGTAGTAGAGGTTGCCGGCCGAGTCGACGGCGACCGACGGGTCGCCGGTCGAGCCGAGGTCGTCGTCGATCTGGGACACCGACCACGAGTCGCCCTCGTCGGTGCTGATGGCGAGGTGCGGCTTGCCGCAGTTCGCGCCGAGCGGGATGAAGATGACGCCCTTCGCGTTCGTCACGCCGTGGCCGTTGAGGCCCGAGCACTTGAGGTTGTTGACCTGCGCCGTCGGGATGAACGTCAGGCCGCCGTCGATCGACTTGGTGCAGCGCGTCGTGACGTCCGGCAGGTTGTAGCAGTAGTAGATGAGCCTCGGGTAGCCGAGCGTCGTGCTCGTCACCGGCTTGCCCCCGAACACCGTCTGGTGGTCGTTGATCGGGGTGCCGCACTCCATCGGGTTCGTCGACCAGGTTTGGCCGCGGTCGTCGGTGTACGACAGCTCGGCACAGGCGACCGTGAGGTCGACGTCGAAGATGCGGTTGCTGTCAGTCGTCTCGTCCATGTAGAGGTACGGGTCCATCGAGATGACGTGCGGGCTGGCGCCCGAGGACGGGTCGCCCGGCGAGACGTTCTTCCACGTCTTGCCCTTGTTGAACGTCGCGAAGACCGCGCGACCGCCCGGCGCGACGGTCTGCACCGTCTCCTCCGACCCGACGCACGACGTCACGCAGCCCGACGACGCCGTGACGTAGACGTTGCCCTGCTTGTCGATGCCGAGGGTCGGCTCGCCGGTGCCGTGGCCGAGACGGAACATCTTCGGCGTGGCCGAGTACTTCGCCTTGACGGACTTGCCGTTGGCGCCGTGGGCGACGGCCTTCCGGGGCGCCTTGGCAATGCTGGGCGCGGACATCGCCAGCGGGACCGCGGCGAGGACGGCGACGAGCGCGAGGGTACGGCGGGCACGCCGTGAGGGCAGGCGCACGGACACGGTGTTCCTCCAGGTCGAGGGGTCTTCCAGGTCTTCGACGCCGCACAGGTGTCCCCTGCCGGGGGCCGGGCGCTCAATCCGGTCACAGGCTCCTGAGCCAGCGCAGCACGACGTCCTCGGCGAGCGACGTCCGCACCTGGAGGACGTGACCGTTCGGCCGGAGCACCTCGACGACGATCCCGCCGAGCGTCGACCGCAGCACCGCGGTCCCGAGCACACCGACGTCGACCGCCGTGCCGGTCCCGAGCGACGAGGAGCCCGTGGCGTCCGTCACGACCGCGGCGTCGCCACCACCGCGGAACACGGTGCGCGCCCGCCGCCGTCCCGGCTCGACGGCGTCCACCGAACGCTCCGCGACGAGCCCCGGCGGCGCGGCCACGACCGGTTTCGCGCGCGGGGAGACGACCGTCGTACGCAGCCGCGCGAGGAGCGGCTTCGGCGTCACGTCGTCGAACAGTCGCGAACCCGCGAGGTCGGCGGTCAACGTCACCTCCGTGGCCCGCCGCGACCGGACGACCTTGCCGTCGGCGACCCACGAGTCGGCGAGCACCAGCCCGACCCGGTCGACGCAGGACCGCGCGCGGCTGCTCGCGGTCGCGGCGGCGAGCGGGCCGCCGTCGAACGGCACGTTCGTCACCCACCACGTGCACTCGCGGCCCGCGACGGTGCCGGTGCCGTCGCGCCGCGCCAGGCCGCGCGGCTCGGCGGACGCGAGCGCGGTCCGGAGCACCATCGCGTCGCCGGGGTCGCCGGGCAGCGCGACCTGGGTCTCGGTCCACCCGGCGCTGCCGCGGACGTACAGCCCGTCCTCGGCCAGCGCCGTGCCTCCGGCGGGGGCGCCGTTGCGCGTCGTGACCTTGCGGGTCCGCGTCGGGGTCACCTCGACGATCTCGCCGCGACCGGTCCGCGAGGTGACGTCGTACACGATGCGGTACGACGCGGGCGGCACCCCCGGCAGCCACCCGCCCCCGCCGGCGGCCGGGGCATCCGCGTCGGGCCGCGTCGCGACGACGACCGCGACGACCGCGCCGGTCGTGGCGACGACAGTCAGGACCGCGGCGAGCGACGGCGCGCTGAGTCTGGCCACGCGGGGAATGGTGCCAGAGCCGGTCGCGAATCCTGACGAAACGGTCGGCGCACTCCACCGTTCCTACAGACAGGTCCCCTACCCGACGCTGGAGTGCCCATGTCCGCTCGGAGCCTCGTCCTCGCGACTCTCTGCCTCGCCGCGCCCGCCGTTCCGGCGCACGCGCTCGTGCCGCACCGGATCGTCGCCGTCGAGTCGACGTACGTCCCCGGCGACATCGTCATCCTCCCCGGCGACACGGTGACGTTCACCAACCTCGATCTCGCACCGCACGACATCAAGGCGATCGACGTCGACCCGGCCACCGGCAAACGGGTGTTCGAGAGCAGTACCGCCGGACCGAGCCAGAGCGTGGGGGTCACGGGCGTCGAGACCCTGACCGACGGGACCTACGCGTTCATCTGCTCGTTCCACGTCACGATGATCGGCACGATCAAGGTCGGGACCTCGTGACCGACCTCGCGACCGGCGACGACGTCGCGAGGCTGTTCGGGCGCGCGGCGTTCGGCGCCACCGGAGCCGACCACGACGCGTGGGTTGGCCAGCCCTACGCCGACGCCGTCGACAGCCTCTACCCGCCGGGCCCGCCAGGGACCGTCGGCCGTACGCCGCAAGCCGACGAGGCGCAACGCGCGGCGTACGAGCACCAGACCACCGACGTCGCGGGTGCCCAGCGCTGGTGGCTGGAGCGGATGCGGACGACGCCGTACCCGCTCGAAGAACGCATGACGCTGTTCTGGCACGACCACTTCGCGACCGCGTACACCGGCCAGCCCGACGTCGGCGCACTCATGATCCAGAACCAGACGCTGCGCACGTACGGCCTCGGCTCGTTCCGCGACCTCGCGAACGCGCTGAGCGTCGACCCGGCGATGCTCGTCTGGCTCAACGGGATCGCGAACCGCGCGGGCGGCGTCAACGAGAACTACGCCCGCGAGTTCTTCGAGCTGTTCACCCTGGGCGTCCTGCCGCAGGTCTATACCGAGACCGACATCCGGCAGGCAGCCAAGGCGCTCACCGGCTGGACCATCAACACGACGACGCGGATCGCGGCCTTCACCGCCACGCGGCACGACACGTCGGTGAAGACCGTCCTCGGCCGCAGCGTCGGCGGCTACCCGTCCGCCGACACCCGTAACACCGTCGAGTACAAGGAGATCACCGAAGCCGCGCTCGCGTCCGGCGGCGGTCTCACGACGTCGCGCTTCCTCGCGTACAAGCTCGCGCTGGAGTTCGGCTACTCGCCGGACGAGGCGAACCTCACCGGCGACCTGCTGATCCAGGATGTCGCGTGGGCGATCCGCGCGGGCGACGCGTGGGACCTCCGCAAGGGCATCCGCACCCTGCTGCTGCATCCGAAATGGCGGTACGCCGACCCGGCGGCGAGTCAGCAGCTCGTCCGGTCGCCCGTGGAGTTGGTCGTGCACGGCGCCAAGGTGCTCGGCGTAGCCCTCAACGTCCCGGGCGGCGGCCTCCAGGCCCAGCCGGTCAACCTCGCCACGCAACGTGCGGGACAGGCGCTGTTCGTGCCGCCGAACGTCGGCGGCTGGCCGAACGGCCTCGGCTGGCTCTCGCAGAGCACGACGCTCGGGCGCTACGACATGTTCAACGCGCTCGTCCTCGCGTTCCGCCAGCAGCACTCCGATGCGGCAGCGCCGATGCCGCCGTCGGCCGACATCGACTTCTGGGCCTGGTACATGGGCGTCGGGACGCTGTCGACGAACACCACCCTCCGCCTCCGCGACTTCCTGGCCCACCCGGGCACGACGGCCGAGGCCGACAAGCAGACCGGCATGTTCTTCCTCGTGGGCAGCAGCCCGGACTGGCAGGTGATGTGATGCCCGTCACCCGGCGCGACTTCATCAGGGGAGCCGGCGGCGCGGCCGGCGTCATCGCCCTCAGCCCGTGGCTCGGCAACATGGCGTTCGCCGACGTCGACCCGCAGACGGCGACCCGGCGGCGGCTCGTCGTCCTCGACCTCGGCGGCGGCAACGACGGCCTCAACATGGTCGTCCCGCGCACCGGCCCCAACCGTGGGGTCTACGACCAGGTCCGCCCGACGCTCAAGCTCGACCAGGCGACGTTGCACGCGCTCGACCGCGGCGGGCCCGACGACGGCAGCCTCGGCTTCCACCCGGCGCTGACCGCGTTGCACCGCCTCTACACCGAGGACCGGGTCGCCGTCGTCCAGGGCGTCGACTACCCCAACCACAACTACTCGCACTTCACGTCGAACGACATCTGGCAGGCGGGCAACCCCGACAACATCGCCGACGCCGGGTGGCTCGGCCGGCACCTCGACCGGGTCGGCGTCCCCGTCGGGGAGCTGCGCGCGGTCGGCATCGGCGGCACGCTCGCGCACGCGCTGCGCGGGCGTACGTACTCCGGCGCGCAGGTGAACTCTCTCGGCGAGACGCACTTCGCCGACGGCACGAGCGCGGTCGCGCTGGCCCGGCACTCCGTGTACCGCGACTTCGGGTTGCACACCGCGGCCGAACCGGTCCGGCACTACTACGGCGCGATGTGCGCGGGGACCGTCGACCTCGACGAGGAGACGCGCGGCCTCACCGCACCGGCGCCAGGGGGACTCGCCAACCTGCTGATGACCGCGCGGACGTTGCTCACCGCGAACCTCGGCGTCGAGGTCGTGTTCGTCTCGACCGGCGGCTACGACACGCACGCCAACGAGCTGACCACGCACCAGAACCTGCTCACCGATCTCGACCAGGCGCTCGAGGCGTTCTTCTACGGCACCAAGGCCGGGGTGCCCATCACCGTCGGCGGCACCGCGGGCAACGGTCTCCCCGCACCGCTCGGCACGCCGGGGACGCCGGGGACGCCGATCGGCGCGCTCTCCCCGGCACTCGCCGACCGGACGCTGGTCATGACGTTCAGCGAGTTCGGGCGGCGGATCGGCGAGAACGCGTCCGGCACCGACCACGGCGCGGCCGCGCCGATGCTCATGGTCGGCCCGTCGCAGCCCGCCGCCGGGTCCGGCGCAACGCGCCTCGTACCCGGCCTGCACGGCGACCACCCCGCGATGGGCACGACCGCCTTGCCCGCTGACAACCTCGTCATGACGACCGACCTGCGTGGCGTGTATCAGGCCGTCGTGACGAAGTGGATCGACGACCCGACGGGCCCCAGCCCGGATGGGGGGGATCCGGAGTTCCGGTTGTCCGGCCCCTCGCTGGAGTCCGACGGGTCGTTGGCCGGTCTGTTCGGGACGGCCTGACGGAGGGAGCGCGCCACCTGCGCGGCGCGCTCCCTCCCATACCGGCCCATACCGGTGCTTCACTGTGCGCTCGGGGCTGAGCGCGGGTGGAGGGGACCATGGTCAGGCAGCAGTCGAAGACGTCCGGGACCGACCACAACGTCATGCGCGGGCTGAACCGCTCGCTCGTACTCGACCTGGTCAAGGACCGTAGCCCGATCTCCCGGGCGGCCATCGCGAAGACGACCATGCTCGCGAAGCCGACCGTGTCGGCGATCGTCGACGAGCTGATCCAGGCCGGGCTCGTCACCGAGATCGGCGTCGGGCCGACCACCAGGAGCGGCGGGCGGCCGCCGATCCTGCTGGAGTTCAACGCCCGGTCGCACTACGTCGTCGGCGTACGCATCGGCGTACGCCGGACCGTCGTGGTCCTCGCGGACGCGCGAGGCGACGAGGTCGCCCGCGACGTCGGGCCCACACCCGACGGCCAGCCCGCTGACCAGCTCAAGGCGGTCGCGGGCATGGTCAAACGGCTGCTGCGCGGGAGCGGCCTCGCCCGCGACCGGCTCGCCGCGGTCGGCGTCTGCGTACCCGGGCTGGTCGACGTCCCGAGCGGCACCTGCCTGCTCGCACCCAACCTCGGGTGGCGCGACGTC
>CBQZLL010000185.1:0-6473 GCA_967749945.1 uncultured Frankiaceae bacterium | reverse complement strand
CTGTTGGAGGGGTGGGGCAAGCCCGGCCGGTCGGAGACGGCGGAACTGCTGACCGACCTCGTGGTGAACGGCATCCGGACGATCGCGTTCATCCGGTCGCGGCGTGGCGCTGAGGCCATCGCGGCGCAGGTGCGACGACAGCTCGCCGAGGTCGCGCCGGAGCTGGGGTCGCGCGTCGCGGCGTACCGCGCGGGCTATCTGCCGGAGGAACGGCGGGCCATCGAGGCGGCGTTGCAGAACGGATCGCTGCTCGGGGTCGCGGCGACGAACGCGCTCGAGCTCGGCGTCGACATCACCGGCCTCGACGCCGTCCTGCTCGCGGGCTACCCGGGCACCGTCGCGTCCGTCTGGCAGCAAGCGGGGCGCGCGGGGCGGCGCGCCGGCGAGGCGCTCGCGGTGTTCGTCGCGCGCGACGACCCGCTCGACACGTACCTCGTGCACCACCCGGAGGCGCTGTTCGGGCAGCCCGTCGAGGCGACCGTGCTCGACCCCGACAACGAGCACGTGCTCGACCCGCAGCTCTGCGCCGCGGCGGCCGAAATGCCTGTCGTAGCCGGGGATTTCGAGCTGTTCGGCCCGCGCACCGAGGAGCGGCTCGCCGACCTGGTCCGGCGCGGGCTGCTCCGGCACCGGCCGACCGGCTGGTACTGGGCACGCCGCGAGCGGGCGACCGACCTCGCCGACATCCGGTCGACCGGCGGGGCGCCCGTCCGGATCGTCGAGGAGGCGACCGGGCGGCTGCTCGGGACCGTCGACGCGGCAGCCTCGCACACGACCGTGCACGACGGCGCGGTGTACCTGCACCAGGGCGAGTCGTACGTAGTGCGCCGCCTCGACCTCGACGCCGACGTCGCGCTCGTCGTCGCCGACGACCCCGACTACACGACCTCGGCGCGCGACGTCACCGACATCCGGATCGTCGAGACCATGCGGACGGTGGGATGGGGACCGGTGACGTTCTGCTTCGGCACGGTCGACGTGACGAACCAGGTCGTCGGCTACCTGCGCAAGCGCATCTTCACCGGCGAGGTCATCGCCGAAGAGCCCCTGGTACTGCCGCCGCGGCAGCTCCGTACCCGCGCGGTCTGGTACACGATGCCGCTCGACCTGCTCGCCGCGAACGGCGTCGATTGGGCGGACATCCCGGGCGCCGCACACGCGGCGGAGCATGCCGGGATCGGTCTGCTGCCGCTGTTCGCGACGTGCGACCGGTGGGACATCGGCGGGGTGTCGACCGCGCTGCACGAGGACACCGGATTGCCGACGGTGTTCATCTACGACGGGTACCCGGGCGGCGCGGGCTTCGCCGAGCGCGGCTTCGTCGCCGGCGCGGCGCACCTGCGCGCGACCCGCGAGGCGATCGCCGGATGCGGGTGCGAGAGCGGCTGCCCGTCGTGCGTGCAGTCACCGAAGTGCGGCAACGGCAACCACCCGCTCGACAAGGCCGGCGCGGTGCGGCTGCTCGACGCGGTTCTCGCCTGCGCCGATGGGTACACCCGGCCATAGAGACGGCGCCATGGGAGCGCCGCATGCCGTTCGTCCGGAGGTGCCCCGAACATGGCGATCATCGGCCTGCTGCTTCTCGCTGCCGCGACCGCGCTCGGCGTCGAGACAGTGCTCAGCACGCGCGCGAGCGACGTGGCGTTCAGGATCTACGGAGAGTCGTTCACGGCGCCGCTCGCGACGGTGTTCCTGCTCGGCGCGGTGATGATGGCGTTCGCGATCCTCGGACTGCTCATGATCACCGGCCGGCTGCACCACCTCCGGGCCGGGAAGACCGCGGCGAAGCACCGCCTGAGCGACGACGAGACCGTCCTCTCCGACATCGACCAGACCAACGCGGAGCTCGTCGCGGAGAACGACCGGCTGCGCGCGGAGCTCGCGGCGGAGCGCCGTCAGGCGGCGACGCTGGGGGGCGTTGCGGTGCCGCCGGGGGCCGGCGACGTGCCGTACGGCGACCAGGTCGGCGACGCCGTACGCGTCGACACGGTGAGCGAGACCGGCCACTACGAGCCGTACCCGAGCGAGATCGTGCTGGAGCCCGACGCCGCGAAGGAGAAGGCGCGCTAGGGCGTGTCTCTCATGTCGGGGCCGTCGCGAGCGGCGTCCAGGGCGGCCGCGCTGGGCGTCGCGCAGCAGGCCACGGGCATGGGAGACATGCCCTAGTTCGCGTCGGGGTGGCGCAGCCAGAGTCGCAGGTGGCCGGCGGCGAGGAGCAGCAGCAGCGCGATCGCGATGGAGCGGTAGAGCTTGCGCCCCTCGAACGCGGACGTGACCGAGTCGACGAGCTGGCTGGTGATGCTGTCACCCGCTGCGACGCGCGTCTGCTCGGTGACGGTGCTGCTGCCGTAGTCGAGCATCGGGTCGTAGGTGCCCTCGGGCAGCGGCGCCTCGCCTGCGAACTTCGGCAGCGGCGGCAGCTTGGGTGCGCCCAGCTTCGGTGAGAAGGACTTGAACAGCAGCCCGAACGCGGTGCGCTGGTCCTGCGCGGTCTGCTTGCTGGTGTTGCCCGAGCTGAACGAGCCGCCGGAGTTGCCGCTGTTGTAGCCGGTGTCGGCGGACGGGCTCGCGGACGGGTCGGAGCCACCACTGCTGCCGTTGCCGTTGCCGTTCCCGTTGTTGCCGTTGCCACTGCCGTTGCCGTAGCCGCCCCCGCTGGTGCTGCCGCCGCCGCTCCCCGGGTCGGGCGTCGGGCTGGGGCTGGTGCCCGGCTCGTCGAAAGTCACCGTGGCGGGCTGGGACATCGGCGAGTCGAGCTGCGCGTCGCCCGCGGGGCTCGGGCAGTTCGAGCAGGCGAGCCGGTGGGCGCGGACGACGTAGCCGTGCGTGCCGCCGTAGCCGCTGCTCGGGAGGTCGAACTCGAAGAACGTCTGGTCCTTGGGGAGGTTCGCAGCGACTGTCGTGCCCTCGTCGGTGAAGACGTCGTAGCCAGTGAGGTCGGGCTCGACGTTCGCGGACCAGGAGACCCGAACGCGGTGCGTCCCGCTGGCGGTCGCGGTCACGCCGGTCGGCGCGGCCGGTGGGATCGCGAGGTTGATCGTGCGGGAGCCGGTCGTCGCGCCGGTGAGCGACGCGGTGTAGCGGCCGTTGTACGCGGGGGCGCTGCCCGCGGCGCACGCGCCGGCCTGGTTGGGGCAGGCGGGCGTGAACGTGAACTTGAGGTCGCGGTCGCTCCCCGACGCGGTGTCGCGGGTGAACGGACCGGGCTGGGGGCCTGGGACGGCGATCGAGAGGTTGACGGCAGTGCTGTCGGTGAGCAGGCCGCGGTCGAGCGAGACGGTGAAGTCGATCGGGTTGGTCGTCGTGAACGTCGAGTTGTCGGTCGGCGAGGTCCACGTCGCCTTGACTGTCGCCATGGCGGGCGACGCCGCGAGGAGGACACCGCCGATCGCGGCGACGAGCGGCAGCACCGCTGCGCGGCGGGCACTGCTCACGACGTCCTCCTGCGTGCTCCGGCGCGCGTCAGCGCGGCCGACCCCGTGGCTGCGTCCGGTCCGGCGACTCCCCGTTCATCGTCACGGACCCGGCGGAAGTTGACCGGGCCGTGCGAGGTGTTGGTCGGACGTGGGCGCATCTGCTCGTGGTTCCCTCGTGCTGGTCGGACGGTGTTGATTCGGACAACGCGCCTGGGGGGCGAAGGTTACGGCCTCCGGGCGGGTCGTTCGACGTTCCGGGCGCAGTGTCGCGGCCGCTATGACTTGGGGAGGGGCAACTTACCAACGAGTTGGAGCCGGAGGACAAGACGCTGGCGGGCGCTCCCCTTGGGATGACAAGTGGTCAGCGTGAGCCAGTGAGCGGCTTTGTCCTTGGGCCGGGACACGACGTGGAAGTCGGTCGGGTAGACCGGGTGCGGGTTCGGCAGGCCGTCGAACGACGCGACCGCGCGGTACTCGAAGCGGGCGGTCGGGGTGTCGAGATACACGATCGAGCCCTGGTGCAGCTCGTCGAGGCGGTTGAACGGGCGGCCGTACGTGGTGCGGTGCCCGGCGATAGCAACGTTGCCGGCCTCACCAGGGAGCGCCGTGCCGACGTAGTGGCCCGCGCCGGCCTTGAGCGCGGCGGGCGTGGTGCCCTCGACGACGAGCACGCTGAGCTTGATGTCGGGGATCGTCAGCCGGGTGAGGCCCTGGCCGACCTTGATGGTGCGGGTCCGGTACGCCTCGGCGTAGCGGGGGTCGTTGAACTGCGAGCGCAGCTTGCTCTGGATCCGGGCGGACCAGATGTCGGTCGCGAACGGGTAGGCGAACATACCGACACCGGCCAGCGCCAGCACGATCGAGAGCACCGAGAGCGCGCGGCGCCCACCGGGACGGCGTAAGGCGTCGCCGACGAGGCGCCGCGTCGGACGCGGGCGCGCGGGCACAGGCGGGGTCGTGAAGGTGGCGTCCATGCGAGTGCCGTTCTCCGGGTAGCCGACGGTGCGTTCGTCAGGATGCCCAACGCGCGAGCCGGTTGGAAGTTCCGCTGTCGCGTCCCATCCTCCCAAACATGCGCGAACCGGGCACCCAGCATCAACTCTCGGGCTGAATCGGTCCCGGGTTGAGCCGTTGGTCCCTGTGAACGCTCTCCCGCAGCGAGCCCGCCCGGCTGCGCCCGCGCGCGGGCGCGGACCGGCCGCGAGGGCGGCGGCCCTGCGCCGACCTCGACGACGACCGTGACGGCACCCCACGCGTCCGCCTCGCAGGTGAGGAGGCGCGCGGCGTTCGCCCGGGCGACCGCCGCGGCGGCCGGGCACGGCGGGTCGCCGGTGCCGTACGCGTCGGCCGCCGCGAGGGCCGCGAGGTCGGCGGCCGTCCGGGCCCGCGCGCCGGCGAGCAGCACGCCCGCGGCCAGCGCTACCGCGGCGCCGACCGCGAGGGTGAGGGCCGCGATCGCGAGCGTGAGGACCGTCGCGGAGCCGCGCGAGCCGGTGCGGCGAGTCCGGCCGCCGTCGACCGTGCGGGTGTCGGTGGTGCGGCGGCCGGTCACGGCGACCCCGCCCTCGGCTCGACGTTCGCGGTCGCGTCCTGCCCGATGGTGACGGCCGGGAGCAGTCGGGCGAGGACCGGGACGGGCGGCACCAGGCGCCAGCTGACGTGCACGGTGAGCAGGTCGCCGGACCGAGTGGTGGTCACGGCGACCGGCCGACCGGCCGTACGGCGCGCGGTGGCGACGACCTCCTCCGCCGGGTCGCCGCGCGCGGCGGTGCGTGCGGCCGCGCGGGCGGCTTCGGCGCACCGAAGCGTCGTCGCAACGAGGGCGAGCACCCAGACGCACATGCCGAGCGCGAGGACGAGCGCGGGCAGCGCGACCGCCGTCTCGGCGGTGGCGCTGGCGCGGTCGGCGCGGAGGTCCATGCCTCCACCCTGGTCAGCCGACAAGGGCTGGTGGAGACCGCGCGGGCAATCTGTGGACAGCGCCGAACTGTGGAAATCCTGTCCGCGGGAGCGTCGGCGAGGTCCGCAGAGAGAATGCCCCCGTGGACGAGCAGCGAGTGGTGGCCGACGGTCCGGTCGTACCGGGTGAGACGCGAGCCGACGACCGTGGTGGCGGGGAGCGTCCGTGGTGGCGGCGGCTGCCGTTCCTCGTCGCGCTTGGCGTGCTGCCGGTGCCGTTCGGGCTGTTCTTCCTCGCGTTCGTCGCGATCGCGGTGCTCCTCGGCGATCGGACGCGCGAGACCGAGGTGCGCGCGGGGAGCGCGGTGCTGCTGTTCTGGTGGGCGTACAGCTTCCGCGAGGGCGACACGTCGCCGTACTTCGCGGCGGTGCTCCTCCTCATCGGTGCGGGCCTGCTGGTCCGGGGCGCGCTGCGGCGGCGGGACGCGGGTGGGCACCCGGTGTGGGTGCCGTCCACGGGCGCGGTGGGGGCGGTGGCGCTGGCGGTCGTGGCGTTCGTGCCGAACGGGTACCGTTCGCCAACGGTGACGCGGGACGAGGCCGTACGCCTGACGTTGGCCGAGCGCGCCGCGCACCCGTGGCAGCGGATCGACGCGCAGCTCTACCTGGTGGACAAGGGGCGGCTGCGGTTCGTGCACACGCCGGTCTGGTACGTCGCGCTGTTCGAGCGCAACCCGACGGTCGCGCGGACGGCGGACCTGCAGCCGTGCTTCAGCCGGCGCGAGGTCTGGCAGGTGAACGCGCTCGACCGGAGCGTGACGCGGGCGACGTACGACGACGCGAAGTTCGGCGGCGACCCGTGCCTGCCGGTGCGCCAGGGCACCGAGGCGGACCTGCGGCCGGTATCGCGCTAGTGTCCCGCACGGGCCGCGCCGCGGGGCGGGGCCCCGCCCCGCGGCCCGTGCTCAGAAGGCGAAGCTGAACGCCCTCAGCACCGTCTTGACCAGCAGCTGGACGACTTGCTGGCTCGACAGGATCTTGACGAGCAGGCCGCCGAAACCGCAGGCGGCGACGGTGGCGACGGCGTACTCGGCGGTCGCCATCCCGTCCTCGCCGCGGGACCTGATCGTGCGGAGTCGTGCCATGTGCGCCTCCCTT
>CBQZLL010000184.1:0-6477 GCA_967749945.1 uncultured Frankiaceae bacterium | reverse complement strand
GGAGCAGCTTGCGCGGGAACAGCCGGGGCTTCTTGCTGCGGTACGGGAGGACTTCCTGCGCACCCCACTGTCCCAGCGGGATGACCGGCGCGCCGGTCGCCAGCGCGAGCCGCGCGACGCCGGTCTTCGCGGTCATCGGCCAGAGGTCCGGGTCGCGGGTGACCGTGCCCTCGGGGTAGACGATGACGCACTCGCCGTTCTTGACGGCCTCGACGGCAGCGGACAGCGCCTTGCCCGCATCGGTCGTCTCGCGGAACACCGGGATCTGCTTCGCGCCCTTCACGATCCGTCCGGCGAGCGGGAGCTTGAAAAGGCTCGCCTTCGCCATGAAGCGCGGCCGCCGCTTCGCCGTGTGCACGAACAGCGCGACCGAGAACGGGTCGACGTACGAGATGTGGTTGGGGGCGATGATGCAGCCGCCCTCGCGCGGGATGCGCTCCCGGCCGGCGAAGTCGATGCGGAACAGCAGCACCATCAACGGCCGGATGATGATGACCGCCACGCGGTACCACGGCTCCATGCCGCGATCCTCGCGGCTGCGCGCATGTCGTGTCGAGCCGACAGACTGTCGGCGTGGCGTCCGTGAGCTGGGCCGTGGTCGTTCCGGTCAAAGAGCTGCCCGTCGCCAAGTCCCGGCTCGCCCTCGCGCCGGACGAACGCGCCGACCTGGCCGCGGCCATGGCGTCCGACGTCGTCGCGGCGGCGCGCGCCTGCGCGGTCGTCGACGGCGTCGTCGTCGTGACGAACGACCTGCGCGCCGCCGCCGCGCTGGAGGCGCTCGGCGCACGGGTCGTCGCCGACACCTCCGACGCGGGCCTGAACCCGGCGCTCGCCGACGGCACCAGGCTGGCCCGCGGCTGGTGGCCGCGCGCGGGCGTGGCGGCGTTGTCGTCCGACCTGCCGTGCGCCCGGGCGGAGGATCTGGAGGGTGCGCTGACCGCCGCGGCGCCGTACGACCGCGCCGTCCTCGCCGACGCGCGCGGCGACGGCACGACTCTGCTCACCGCGCGGCCCGGCGTGACGCTCGACCCGCGGTACGGCGCGTCGTCGCGGCACGCGCACGTGACCGCGGGCGCGGTGGCACTGCCGCCCGGCCGGTGGCCGGGGCTGGAACGCGACGTCGACACGCCCGACGACCTCGCCGCCGCCGAGATCCTCGGCGTCGGAGCCCATACGCGTGCGGCACTAGACTCGCGGCGCTGAGAGGAGAGCGCATGCAGGGCACGGTCAAGGAGTTCAGCGAGGAGACGCGGTCCGGGTCGGTCATCCTCGACGACGGGACCGAGATCCCGATTCCGCCCGCGGCGTTCTCGACGTCAGGACTGCGCAAGCTCCAGTTCGGGCAGCGGGTGACGTTCGATGTCGAGGGCGACGGCGCCGACCGGCGCGTCACGGCCATCACCATCTCGACCCTGCGCTGACGCAACGGGGCCCCGCTCCCGGAGGAACGAGGCCCCGGAGGGTCGTACGGTCCTAGAGCCTGCCCTAGTAGGGCTTTGCGAACGGCCCGGATCGGTTCGGCCGTCCCCGAACTTCGTGATCTTGGCGAGGTTGTGCACCATATGCGTGCAGAACATCGCCAAGATCACGAGATGTGGGCTGGCGAAGCACGCCGCGACGAGCGTTTCGCCAAGCCCTACTAGCGCTTGGCGGCCTTCTTGGCTGGCGCCTTCTTGGCGGCGGCCTTCTTCGCGGGCGCCTTCTTGGCGGCGACCTTCTTCGCGGGCGCCTTCTTGGCCGCGGCCTTCTTCTTGCCGCCGCTCGCGACGACGTCCTTGAAGCCCGAGCCCGCGCGGAACGCCGGCACCGACGTGGCCTTCACCTTGATCGTCGCGCCGGTCCTGATGTTGCGCGCGGTGCGCGCGCCACGGAACCGCTTCTCGAACGTCCCGAAGCCGACGATGCCGACGCGATCGCCGGCGGCGACTGCGGTCATGATGCTGTCGAGCACCGCGTCGACGGCCTTGGCGGCGGCGGTCCGCCCGCCGACCTTGTCAGCGATCGCGTCGATGAGCTCCGACTTGTTCACGAACGACACCTCCGGGTTGGGTCGGAGGCACGGCGCCCCGACGCGGGCCAACCTATGTGCTCGGCGTGCTCCCGCACAACGACCCGGGTGCCGCCGTGATCGCTTGTGTCGCAACGGATTCCGCGATGGACCGCCGCCTTCGCCCGCCGGCGGCCTAGTCAGAACGGACGGCGCGAAACCATCCCGACGCGTCATAGCGGGCGGATGGGATGTATCGGGAGAGTTGGGGCGTCGGAAGAACAGCCCGCTGGAGGACCCGATGTCGCACCTTCGCCTCGTCCCGCCGCTCCCTCCCGAGCCAGACGAGGTCGTCGCCGCGACGGCGTTAGGGGCGCCGTACGACGACCCGCAGGTCGCCCTCGGGTTCTTCCAGCTGGCCAGCGGCATCTGCTTGTGCCGCGAGTGCACGAAGGCGCGCCACCCGGCGTACGGGACGCGCTAGTTCCCCGCAGCATGAGGGCGGGACCCCCTGCCGGGTCCCGCCCTCACCTGTGTTCTCGGCTCAGCGCGTCGCGGACTCCAGCGCGGTGAGCAGGTCGCCGAGCTGGCGCGCCGTCACCGCCGGGGCGGGCCGGGTGATCGGCGCCATCGGGCAGTTCTTCGAGTACGCCGTCTCGACGCACGTGCTCGGGTCGACGGTGTCCTGGTTGGTCACCACCGTCGCGAGGCCGCTGCCGTCCGGCCGGAAGAGCATGGCGATCACCCGCGCGTAGCCGTCGGCCGTGCGTCCGGTGCGCTCGACCACGAAGACGCCGCCGTCCAGCGTCCGCGTCGCGCACGGCCCGGTGTACGCCGCGTCGGGCGGGGTGTCGCCCTCGTTGCCGAACGAGTAGCCGTCGCACGGCACACCGGTGGCGTGCACCGCCTTCTCGCGGGCCGCCAGGCCCGCGTCGGGCCTCATCAGCGCGAGCATCATCGCGCTCGGCCCCGCGGCATCCTCGATGGCGCCGTAGAGGCTCACGCTCGTCCGGCCGGACGGCATCCTGTCCCGCTCGTGGACGGTGACGTCGCGGAACGTCACGCCGAGCTGCTGCTCGACCGTCGTGGCGCGGTTGTCCTTCGTGATCGAGTCGGGTACGGCTGGCAGCGACCCCGCGCTCGCGGGTCGCGCGGGCGCGACCGAGTCCTTCGCGTCGCGTGCCCCGGCGACCAGCGCCGCCGCGACGAGGACGAGCGCCGTGACGGACCCCGCGCCGGCCACAGCCGACCGGCGACGCCGGGCGCGCCGGCCACCGGCGACCAGGTCGTCCACACCGAACCCGAGCGGTGGCTCGTCGTCGAGGGTGCGCTGCAGCAGCGCGGTGAGATCGTTCACGGGGTGCCTCCGTCGTAGTGGGTCGACACCGGCCACTGGGGACCGAGCGCCGCGCGCAGCGTCGTCAGGGCGCGGGCCGTGTAGCTCTTGACCGTGCCCTCCGAACACCCCAGCAGGCGCGCGGTCTCCGCGACGCCGGCGTCGTCGTAGAACCGCAGGACGACGACCGCGCGTTGCCGCGCCGGAAGCCGTCGCAGCGCGGTCCGTACCAGTTCGCGGTCCTCGACCGCGAACCCGTCGGGGGTCGCCGTGTCGGGGACTTCCGCCACGACGCGCGCTCCCGCCGCCACGGCCGCCGTGTCTCATCCACCGCGCGGCGCACGAGGATCGCGCGAACGTAGCCGTCGAGGCTCTCCCGGTCCCTGACCCGGTGCCAGCCGAGGTAGAGCGACGTGAGCGCGGACTGCACCAGGTCCTCCGCGCGGTGCCAGTCACCGCACAGCAGGTACGCCGTCCGCCGTAGCGCGACCGATCGCGCCGCGACGTACGCGCGGTACTCGATCTCGTCCTGGCTGCGCATCCCGTCCCATCGTCGTCTCCGACCGTTAGTCGGAGCGACCTCGTGACGAGGTTGCCATCCTCGTCCGGTCAGATTCCGGTCGCCGCCGGGTCGAGGCACTCGAGGATCCCCGGCGTATGCGCCGCGGGCGGGTTGTGCGGCGGCGAGGACGTGCCCCCTCCGGTGACGCACGTCGATGAGGTCTTGGTGGAGAGGTCGCGGAACGTCGCGGTCGCAGTGGCGCAGAACTCGAAGGGCGCCACGACGTTGAACGCGTTGATGACGCAGTAGCCCCGCGGCCCGGAGAAGGACCGCTGGTGGTGGATCGACGGGCTCGACGAACTGTCGAAGAGGTCGCACCCGAGCCGGACGAGCGCGGCCTCGGTCTCGGTGGCCTCGGCCTTGCAGGCGAAGACGACACGGTAGATGCCGTCTTGCCCCTTGGAATACGAGACGACGAAGCCCGCTGTCACGTCACCGGTGGCGTGCGCGGACGACGGCACCGCGAGGACGAGACCGCAACTGAGGACAGCGAGAAGGACGCGAAGCCAGCGCACGGGATCCCCCGATCCGAAGGCAGGTCGAGGACGTCCCGACCGGGTGCAGCGCACGCTAGCCGCGTGTCCGATATCAGGCAATATGTCCGGCTCGATCGCACGGAGACTCGGGTGAGACCTGACACCGAGGCGATGAGATCAGTGGTAGCCCCGACCGGATTCGAACCGGCGCCGCCGCCTTGAGAGGGCGGTGTCCTAGGCCGCTAGACGACGGGGCCCTAGGTCGTGCCACGAGGAGCACGTCGCTGGGGTACCAGGACTCGAACCTAGACTAGCTGAACCAGAATCAGCCGGGCTGCCAATTACCCCATACCCCATCGCACGCCCCAGCCGCCAGCACCGGACTCGCGCCCGGCTCCGGCTTCGGGGACCGTGGCAGCGTACCCGACGGGCGAGTCCGCGCCAAAGCGTTCAACCACCCCTGATGTCGGTGATCGCCGCGTCCAGCCGAGCCAGCGTGACGTCCCGTCCGAGCAGCTCCATCGACTCGAACAGCGGCGGCGAGATCGTACGTCCGGTCACCGCGACACGCAGCGGCCCGAACGCGTGCTTCGGCTTCAACCCCAGCCCGTCGACGAGCGCCGCGCGCAGCGCCGCCTCGAGCTCCGCGGCAGTCCACGTCGTGACCGGCAGCAACGCCTTCCGCGACGTGTCGAGCACCGGCAGCACCTCGCCGAGCAACGTCTTCGCCGCCGCCTCGGGGTCGACGGTGAAGTCGTCCCCCGCGAACAGGAAGCGCATCAGGTCGGGCGCGTCGGTGAGCCGCACCAGTCGCGTCTGGACGAGCGGGATCGCGTCGAGCAGCAGCGCGTGCTGCTCCGTCGACGGCTCGTCGGGGAGTACGCCCGCGTCCTGCAGGACGGGCATCAGCCGGGCCGCGAGGTCGCCCTCGGAGATGCGGCGGATGTGCTCGCCGTTGATCGCTTCGAGCTTCTTCACGTCGAACCGCGCCGGGTTCTTCGATACCCGCGTGACGTCGAACGCCGCCACCAGGTCGGCAACGTCGAAGACCTCGTCGTCGGTGCCCGGCAACGACCAGCCGAGCAGCGCGAGGTAGTTGAGCATCGCCTCCGGGAGGAAGCCGTTGCGCCGGTACCACGCGATGGAGACCTCGCCGTTGCGCTTGGACAGCGGCTTGGCGTCCTCGCCGACGATGAGCGGCAGGTGCCCGAACCGCGGGAACTGCTCGCGCGGCACGCCGATCGCGTCGTACATCGCCATCTGCCGTGGCGTCGCGGCGATGAGGTCCTCACCGCGCACGATGTGCGTCATCCCCATGAGGACGTCGTCGACGGTCGCGGCGAGCATGTAGAGCGGGTGACCGTTCGACCGGAGGATGGTGAAGTCGGGAACGTCCTTGTGCTCGATGGTGATCTCCCCGCGGACCAGGTCGTCCCACGTCGTGGACCCGTCCGGCATCCGGAAGCGCATCGTCGGCTCCCGGTCCGCGGGCCGGTCCTCGCGGTCACGGCAGAACCCGTCGTACCCCGGCGTCTTGTCGCCGACGGCCGCCTTGCGCGCGGTGATCTCGTCAGGCGTGCAGTAGCACGGGTACGCGTGGCCGGACTCCTGCAGCTGCGCGACGACGCCCGCGTAGATGTCGAAGCGCTCCGACTGGCGGTACGGCTCGTGCGGGCCACCGACGACCGGGCCCTCGTCCCAGTCGAGACCGAGCCAGCGCAGCACGTCGACCGCCGCGTGGAACGCCTCGTCCGTCGCGCGGGTGGCGTCGGTGTCCTCGATCCGGTAGACGAACTTCCCGCCTGCGTGCCGCGCGACTGCCCACGAGAACAGGCCGGTCCGCACGTTGCCGACGTGCAGGTCGCCGGAGGGTGCGGGGGCGAAGCGGGTACGGACCTCGCTCATCGGGACACCACTCGATTCGTCAGGGTGCCGATCCCGTCGACCGTCACCTCCACCTCGTCCCCTACCGCCATCGGGCCGACGCCGGCCGGCGTGCCGGTCAGCAGGACGTCACCGGGGAGCAGCGTCATGACGGCGGTGACGTACGCCACCAGCGACGGCACGTCGTGCAGCAGCAACGTTACGGGGGTCACGGCTCCCTCACCCGGCGACG
>CBQZLL010000183.1:0-6481 GCA_967749945.1 uncultured Frankiaceae bacterium | reverse complement strand
GTCATGACGTACGCCGCGGCGGCCTCGTCCTCCTCGATGTTGACCTCGCGGTAGCCGATGCCCTCCCGGTCGAGGAACCGCTTGAGCCGCACGCAGTACCCGCACCAGGTCGTCGTGTACATGACGAGCGCGCCGTCCACAACCGCCTCCTCCCGGCGTCCA
The DNA here is from genome assembly GCA_967749945.1 of uncultured Frankiaceae bacterium. Taxonomy (GTDB): domain Bacteria; phylum Actinomycetota; class Actinomycetes; order BP-191; family BP-191; genus BP-191. Next base: position 6,319 of record CBQZLL010000183.1, on the reverse strand, counting down.
GTCTGTCCCACCGGGCTGCGAGACTGCTGCCCGTGCACCCCGACGCCGTCCTGGCCCGTCTCGACCCCGAGCAGCGCGCCGCCGTGACCGCGCCGGGCCCGGTCTGCATCCTCGCGGGCGCCGGGACGGGCAAGACCCGCACGATCACCCACCGGATCGCGTACGCCGCGCTGACCGGCACGGCACAGCCCGAGCACGTGCTCGCGGTGACGTTCACCGCGCGGGCCGCGGGCGAGCTCCGCGCGCGGCTGCGGCACCTCGGCGTCGAGCGGGTGCAGGCGCGGACGTTCCACGCGTCGGCGCTGCGGCAGCTCACGTACTTCTGGCCGCGGGTCGTCGGCGGCGAGCCGCCGCGTCTCGTCGAGTCGAAGTTCTCTCTCGTCGGTAACGCTGCCGGCCGTGCCCGCCTCCGCCCGACCGGCGCCGAGCTGCGTGACCTCGTCGCCGAGATCGAGTGGGCGAAGGCCCGGCTGGTCTCCCCGGCCGGCTACGAGGCGGCCGCCGCCGCGCTGCGCCGCGAGCCGCCGTTCGACGGCGAGCAGATGGCCGCCGTCTACGCCGAGTACGAAGCCGCCAAGTCCCGGTCGGGTGCCGTCGACTTCGACGACCTGCTCATGCTCACGGCCGCCGCGATCGAGGAGCACGAGGACGTCGCCGAGGAGGTGCGGCGGCGGTACCGCCACTTCCTCGTCGACGAGTACCAGGACGTGTCGCCGCTGCAGCAGCGGCTGCTCGACGCGTGGCTCGGCGGCCGCGACGACCTCTGCGTCGTCGGCGACGACGACCAGACGATCTACTCGTTCACCGGCGCGTCCCGCGACTACCTGCTCGGCTTCACCGACCGCTTCCCGCGCGCGACCGTCGTCCGGCTCGTCCGCGACTACCGGTCGACCCCACAGGTCGTCGGCCTCGCCAACCGCGTCCTCGCGGGCGGCAAGCGGCTCGTCGCGCAGCAACCGGAGGGGCCCGCACCGGTGTTCCAGCAGCACGACGACGAGCCGGCCGAGGGCGCGTGGGTCGCCGCGCGCATCCGGTCGTTGCTCGACGCCGGGACTCCGGCCGCCGAGATCGCCGTGCTCTACCGCATCAACGCGCAGAGCGAGGTCTACGAGGCCACGCTCGCCGCTGCCGGGATCCCGTACCTCGTCCGCGGTGGGGAGCGGTACTTCGACCGGCCCGAGGTTCGCGAGGCGATGCTCGCCTTGCGCGTCGCGGCGCGCGACGCGGTCGACGTCGCGCTCCCTGACGCGGTGCGGGCAGCGCTCGCGAGTGTCGGCTGGACGCCCGAGGAGCCCGCGACGCGGGCCGGTGCCGCGCGGGACCGCTGGGAGGCGTTGGCGGCGCTCGTGGGGCTGGCCGACGAGGCGGCGGCGCGACCGGGCGGCGCGACGTTCGCCGACTTCGTCGCGGAGCTGGAGCAACGCGCGGCCGACCAGCACGTGCCGTCGGTCTCGGGCGTGACCCTCGCCTCGCTGCACGCCGCCAAGGGACTGGAGTGGGATGCCGTGTTCCTCGTCGGGCTGACCGACGGGACGCTGCCGATTCAGCACGCGGTGACCCCCGACGAGGTCGACGAGGAACGCCGCCTCCTCTACGTCGGCGTCACCCGCGCGCGCCGCGACGTGTTCGTCTCGTGGGCGCTCGCGCGCGCGGCGGGCGGGCGGCGTACCCGGCGGGTCAGCCGCTTCCTCGAGGGCGTCGTTCCGGCGGCGGCGCGACCCGCGCCGAAGCCGAAGGCCGCGAAGGACGCGGCGCGGGCCGATCTCTCGGCGGACGAGCAGGTGCTGTTCGACCGCTTGCGCGACTGGCGGCGCGAGCGGGCCGCGGGTCTGGGGCAGCCGGCGTACTGCGTGTTCACCGACGCGACGTTGTCGGCGATCTCCCGCGCGCGGCCGGCGGCCGGCTCCGAGCTGGCCGGGTTACCGGGAGTCGGAGCGACGAAACTGGACAAGTTCGGCGCCGAGGTCCTGGCGTTGGTTGCGGATTCGTAACGGCCGCCGCGTCGACCCGTAAATTCCGTTGCCGGATTGGGGTTGTCGGCTCTATCTTCCCGAGGACGCCCGCCCGAGCGCGAGAGGAGGTGCCCTGTGATGGTGACGAAGACGTGGACCACGATCCGGACGGATCGTGGGCTTACGGCTGCCCACGGTGGCGCCCTGCTCGGCTCCCGTACGGCCACGCCCGCGGTTGCGAAGCGGATCAATGGGGTCTCGCCCATGGTCGCGTTCGCCCCGGCGTACGCCCCGGACCAGGAGTCCCACCCGCCTCGAGGATGTTCACCTGCCTAACCAGGCCGGCGCTCACCTCGAGGCCGCGGACTCCTCCCAAGGAGACCGCGGCCTTTTCGTTTGCCCGGCACGACAGTCACAAGGAGGTGACCTCGCTGTGTTGGACCTGTTGGAGGCGAGCGCCCGCACGGACCTCCCGTGCTGGAGCTTCGACCCCGAGCTCTTCTTCGCGGAGAGCCCGGCTGACGTCGAGTACGCCAAGACCATCTGCACCGACTGCCCGATCAAGGCGGACTGCCTGGCCGGGGCGCTCGAGCGGCGCGAGCCGTGGGGCGTCTGGGGTGGGGAGCTCTTCATCCAGGGCGTCGTCGTTCCGCGGAAGCGGCCGCGAGGCCGCCCGCGTAAGGAGGACGTCGCCGCATGACGGGCCACGCCATCACGAAGACCACGACCAAGGAGAACGAGATGTTGCTGCTCCATGAAGAGCTCGCGCGCAGTCATCAGGCGCGCTTGCTCTCGGAGTCCCGGCGTGAGGCGCGCGTCGCGCGCCTGCTCGCCGCACGGCGCTGGGCGCGTCGTGCGGAAGCCGCGGGCCGCAGGGCCCGTGCCGCGTCGCTCGCCGTGTGGTGAGCGACGGGACCGACCGAGACGGGCGAGGGGCCCGGCACCTGACGGTGCCGGGCCCCTCGTGTTCCCGCGCGCCCCCCGCGGGCGGCGTCGGCATCCCCCTCAGAACGCCGACTGCCTGCGATACCGGCGTCCCCCTCAGAACGCAGATACCGCGCTTGCGGCGGGCGACTCGACATCCCCCTCAGAACGCCGAGCCGCCCTTTCACGAACCCGGAGGCTCGCGTCGTGCCGCGTTTGTCTAGAGCCTTCGGCATCGAATTGGGTTCGCTGAACTCCACGAGCGGTCGCTCGCCGCGCTACCGTGCCCGGCGTGGGCAAGGCTGCGTACTGCACGTGGTGCGGCAAGCAAGCGCCGAACGGCGCGCCGCCGACGTGGACCGTGCAGACGAGCGACCGGGGCGTCGAGACCCTGTGCGAGGACTGCACTCGCGCGAACCTGCGGTCGATCGAGGCGAACCTCAGCACCGACTACTGGTGACGCGCTACTGGTGCGGCCGCCGCGTCGCGGGTTTTCTCGGTGACGCGGCTTTCTTGGGCGACGCGGCTTTCGTGGTGGTCTTCGGCGCGCGCTTCGTCGCGGTGCGCGGGCGCGCCGCGCCTACCGGGTCGGCGAAACCGGGCAGATAGCGTTCCGCGATTGCCCGGAAGTCGCCGCTGCTGCCGAGCTGGCAGAGCACGCCCGTCGTTCCCGTCGAGACTCGATGAACGAGCAGGTAGGTCGGCGGCAGATTGAGCTGGCGGCCGGTCTTGTACTCGGCCGTCCGCGGGTCGGCGAGGCGCGCGCCCTGCGCGCGCAGCCACTCGCGGCTGAACGTGAAGTCGTGCGTCGCGATCGACTCCAGCAGCGGGCCGAAGAACTCGAGCACCGCGGCCGGCGGCACGTCGTGGCCAGGCCGGATGAACCCCTCTTGCCGGAACAGCGTCTCGACCCGCTCCGCGTAGCCGTCGAGGGTATAGCGAGCGATCTGGCCGAGCGCGAGCGGCAACCCGCCAGGCAGCCGGGCGACGGCGCCGAAGTCGATGACCCCGAGGCGGCCGTCCTCGGTGAGCCGGAAGTTCCCGGGGTGCGGGTCGGCGTGCAACATCCCGACGCGCGACGGCGACTCGTAGAGGAACCGGGCGAGCAGCAACCCGGCGCGGTTGCGTTGCTCGGTCGTGCCGTCGTTGATGATCGCCGACAGCGGAGTGCCGTCGATCCACTCGCTGACGAGCACGGTGCCGCTGCGCGCGACGACGTGCGGGACGTGGAAGTCCGCGTCGCCGGCGTAGGCGTTCGCGAACGCTTCCTGCGCCTCGGCCTCGAGGGCGTAGTCGAGCTCCTCGGCGACCCGGGCCTTGATCTCCGCGATGAGCGGCTTGATGTCGAGGCCGGGGCTCAGCACCGCGAACAGCCGCGCTACCCGGCCTAGCTGGGTCAGGTCGGCGAGCAAGGCGCGACCCGCGCCGGGATACTGGACCTTGACCGCGACCCGCCGCCCGTCGTGCCAGACCGCCCGGTGCACCTGCCCGATGCTCGCCGCCGCTGCCGGCTTGTCGTCGAACGACGCGAACGCATTCCGCCACTCCGGGTCCAGCTCCTCCGCGAGCACCCGGTGCACCTGTGCGACCGGCAGCGGCGGCGCCGATTCCTGGAGCTTGGTCAGCGCTGCGCGGTACGGCCGCGCGAGGTCCTCCGGCAGTGCGGCCTCGAACACGCTCATCGCCTGGCCGAGCTTCATCGCCCCGCCCTTGAGCTCGCCGAGCACGCGGAACACCTGCTCCGCGGTCCGCTGCTGGATCTCGGTGGCGACGAGCTCTGCCGGGCGCCCGCCGAGCCGCTTTCCGAGACCGAGCGTCGCCCGGCCCGCGACGCCGAGCGGGAGCGCGGCGAGCTTGGCGGTTCGGGTCACCGCTCGGCGGGGGATGTCGGCCACTCCGACATCATTGCCTGCCCCTCACCACCGGACAGCCAGGTTGGCGAATCCCGTCCCGGCTGCCGTGCATCTCGTGCATCTCGCACATCCTGCGCGAGATGCACGGCGCGGGCCGCCCGCGCCGCCCGCGCGGCATCCGCCGCCACGGTCGCCGCCGCCTCGCACGGGCAGTCCGGGTGCGGTGTCCACGCACGGCGCCGTACCACCCACTCCGGCAGCCGTAGCTCGAGCGTCGCGTCGACGCACCGCGTCATCCCCGGCCCGAGCAGGTACGCGAGCACCTGGCCTGCGGTGAGCGCGGCGACGCCCGCTGCGAGCGCAACGTCGCACGCGGGCTCGAATCCCCGTGCATGGGCGCCCAGTTGCGCCGCGATGGCCGGCCAGGCCGGGTCGCGTTCGGTCCGGTGCAGGTCGTGGCAGCGCGGGCACGATGTCCGGCCGGGGGACACGAGCGGGCCGACGACGCCGTACGTCTCGCGGATGCCCGCGACCAGGTAGGGCACGCCGGCGCCGGCGAGCAGGCCCACGATGGCGAGGTCCGGTACGAGCCACCCGTCGCACGCCACCACCGCGAGGTCGGCCGCGCGGCAGTCGGCCTCGGTGGGCGCGCGTACGGCGCCCTCGACCGACGCACCACCCGCGCGTCGCGCCGCCGCGACGGCCGCGATCGCGCGCGGCTGGCCGTCGTCGGCGGGGGAGAGGCCGCCGGGTACGGCGTCCGCGCGCGACGCGTGCCGCTCGTCCCGTACGGCGAGGTGCCCGATCCCGGCCGCCGCGAGCAGCGCCACGACGAGGGAACCGACCCGTCCGGCGCCTACCACGAGCACGGAGGCGTCGCGGCGCGCCTCGATCGACCGGACCGCCGCGCCGGGCCGTGCGGTCAGCAACGTCATCGTCGCGAAGTCGGGCGCGAGGCGTTCGCGGTCGGCGCTCGGCAGCCCGTGCGGCGCCGTCGCGGCGTCGTCGAGGGCGTTGATGCGTTCGAGCAGGCCGAGCAACCCGCGGGCCTCGTGCTTGGACCGGCCCGCGGCGACCGCGGCGGCGACGACCTCGTCCGTGTCGCGCGTGCCGTCCAGCAGCGCGAGCACGGACGCCACCCCCGCGTCGATGCCGTCGAGCACGACCGCGTACGCAGGATCGGCGCCGAGCTGCAGGGAGGCGTCGCCGCGCCACAGCCGGCGTAGTGCGGGCTTGAGGACGGGTCGCACAGTCGCACCTCGCTGGAGTCGTCGTTCGGGAGGGGGCGACTGTGGCACGTCGCGGCGCGGGTGGACGGGGCGCATCCACAGCCGAACGGTTGTCCCCAGATTTGCGGGCGGGCGCTGACCGGTTGCGCACGACTTGGGACGGTGGCGACCGGAGGGAGGTGGTCACATGCCCGTCGTGCGTGCGGTGCGGCCGAGAGTCCGGTCGCCCTAGAGAGGGCCGTTCACGTGGTTACCCGGTCGCGGGCTGGAACGGCGCTCCCAACGCGCGACGGCGGCGTTCGCGAGGAACGCCGCCGTCGGACGAGTAGTGCGCCGCGGTGTGCGGCGGTCGTGCGCGTCA
>CBQZLL010000182.1:0-6523 GCA_967749945.1 uncultured Frankiaceae bacterium | reverse complement strand
GGCAAGATCGCCGGACTCAACGTCCTGCGCATCGTCAACGAGCCCACCGCCGCCGCACTCGCGTACGGCCTCGACAAGGGCGAGAAGGAACAGACCATCCTCGTGTTCGACCTCGGCGGCGGGACGTTCGACGTCTCCCTGCTCGAGATCGGCGAGGGCGTCGTCGAGGTCAAGTCGACCTCGGGCGACACGCACCTCGGCGGCGACGACTGGGACCAGCGGGTCGTCGACTGGCTCGTCAAGGAGTTCCAGAACGGCCACGGCATCGACCTGGCCAAGGACAAGATGGCCATGCAGCGGCTCCGCGAGGCCGCCGAGAAGGCGAAGATCGAGCTCTCGCAGTCGACCGAGACGCACATCAACCTGCCGTACGTCACCGCGTCCGCCGAGGGCCCGCTGCACCTGGAGACCAAGCTCGCCCGCAGCGAGTTCCAGCGGATGACGGCCGATCTGCTCGACCGGTGCAAGGGCCCGTTCCACCAGGCCATCAAGGACGCCGGCATCTCCGTCAACGACATCGACCACGTCATCCTCGTCGGCGGCTCGACCCGGATGCCCGCGGTGAGCGAGCTGGTCCGCGAGCTGACCGGTGGCAAGGAGCCCAACAAGGGCGTCAACCCGGACGAGGTCGTCGCCGTCGGCGCGGCCCTGCAGGCTGGTGTCCTGCGCGGCGAGGTCAAGGACGTCCTGCTCCTCGACGTCACGCCGCTGTCGCTCGGCATCGAGACGCAGGGCGGCATCATGCACAAGCTCATCGAGCGGAACACCACGATCCCGACCAAGCGGTCCGAGACCTTCACGACCGCGGCGGACAACCAGCCGAGCGTGCAGATCCAGGTGTACCAGGGCGAGCGCGAGATGGCCGCGTACAACAAGAAGCTCGGCATGTTCGAGCTGACCGGCCTGCCGCCCGCGCCCCGCGGCGTGCCGCAGATCGAGGTGACGTTCGACATCGACGCCAACGGCATCGTGCACGTCTCGGCGAAGGACCTGGCCACCGGGCGCGAGCAGTCGATGACCATCACCGGCGGCTCCGCGCTGCCGCGCGACGAGGTCGAACGGATGATGCGCGAGGCCGAGCAGTACGCCGACGAGGACCGGCGCCGCAAGGAGGAGGCGGAGACTCGCAACACCGGCGACCAGCTCGTCTACCAGACCGAGCGGTTCCTCGCCGAGAACGGCGACAAGGTCGGTCCGGCGGAGAAGTCCGAGGTCGAGTCGGCGCTCGCCGAGCTCAAGGCCGCCCTCGGTGGCAGCGACACCGCGGCGATCCGTACGGCGTCGGAGAAGGTCGCCACCGCGAGCCAGGCGATGGGCTCGGCCATGTACGCGCAGGCCGGCCCGGCCGCGGGCGGCGCGAGCGACACCGACGACTCGACGGCGCCCGGCGACGAGGACGTCGTCGACGCCGAGATCGTCGACGAGCCGCCGGCAGCGAGCTGACGATGACCGAGCACCACCCTGAGGTTCTGCCGGCGCAAGCCGGCCCGGCCGAGCCGGTTGACAGCCGAGCGGATCGCGTCCCGGACGACGCGACGAGCAGCCGGTCGCCCGAGGAGGTCGCGGCCGACGACTTCGTCGAGCTGCGGGCGCTCCAGGCGTTGCTCGACGAGCGGACGGCTGACCTGCAACGGGTCAAGGCCGAGTACGACAACTACCGCAAGCGGGTCGAGCGCGACCGCGTGGCGATGGTCGAGCAGGCCATCGCCGGCGTGCTCGTCCACCTGCTGCCGGTCCTCGACGACATCGACCGCGCCCGCGAGCACGACGAGGTCACGGGCGGGTTCAAGTCGGTGGCCGACTCGCTCGAGACCGCGCTGGCCAAGCTCGGGCTCGAACGCGTCGGCGAGGTCGGCGACCCGTTCGACCCGCTGGTCCACGAAGCGGTCACGCACCAGCACTCCGACGAGGTCACCGAGGCCACCTGCGTGGCGGTCCTGCGGCCCGGCTACCGGTTCGCCGAACGCCTGCTCCGCCCCGCGATGGTCGCGGTCGCGGAGCCCGGATGAGCGCGTACGAGAAGGACTACTACGCCGCGCTCGGCGTCGCGAAGGACGCGCCCGCGGCGGAGGTGAAGAAGGCGTACCGCAAGCTCGCCCGCGAGCTGCACCCGGACAAGAACAAGGGCGACAAGGCCGCCGAGGAGCGCTTCAAAGAAGTGTCGGAGGCGTACGCCGTCCTCTCCGATCCGGAGAAGCGTGCGGAGTACGACGAGGCGCGGGCCCTGTTCGCGTCGGGGGGCTACCGGGGTGCTGGGCCTGGCGGGTTTTCGACGGCCGACTTCCCCGATGGGTGGGCGGGGGGTCTTTTCGGCGGCGGGGGTGGCGGGCTCGGCGACCTGCTCGGCGGGATGTTCGGCGGCGGGCGCGCCCGGGCCCGCGGGCCGCGGCGTGGCGGCGACGTCGAGACCGAGGTCACCCTCGACTTCGTCGACGCGGTGCGAGGGGTCACCGTGCCGTTGCGGCTGGCCAGCCCGCACGCCTGCCGTACCTGCGGCGGCACCGGCGCGAAGCCCGGGACGTCGCCGCGGACCTGCCCCACCTGTGGCGGGTCGGGCGCCGTGTCGGTCAACCAGGGGCCGTTCTCCCTGTCGCAGCCGTGCCGTGACTGCCGCGGGCGCGGCCGGATCGTCGACGAGCCGTGCCCCGACTGCCACGGCACCGGCGCGACGACGCGCGAACGCACCCTGACCGTCCGCATCCCCGCGGGCGTCAAGGACAGGCAGCGCATCCGCCTCGCCGGACGTGGCTCGCCCGGCGAGCACGGCGGTCCCGCCGGCGACCTCTACGTCGTCGTCCACGTCACGCCGCACCCGGTGTTCGGCCGCAGGGGTGACCACCTCACGGTCGCGGTGCCGATCACGTTCGCCGAGGCGGCGCTGGGCGCGGAGGTCACGGTCCCGACGCTCGACGGCACGGTGACGTTGCGGATCCCGCCGGGTACGCCGTCGGGCAAGACGTTCCGCGTCAAGGGCCGCGGCGCACGCAACGGCGACCTGCTCGTCACCGTCGAGGTCGCCGTGCCGCGCACGCTCTCCGCCAAGGCGCGCAAGGCGTTGGAGACGTACGCCGCCGAGGACGGTGCCGACCCGCGGAAGCACCTGATCGACGAGGTGACGAGCCGTGGCTGACGAGGACCGCCCTGTCTACGTCATCTCGATCGCCGCGCAGCTCGCGGGGATGCACCCGCAGACGTTGCGGACGTACGACCGGCTCGGCCTGGTGTCGCCGGGCCGTACCGCCGGTCGCGGCCGCCGCTACAGCGAGCGCGACGTCGCGCTGCTCCGCGAGGTGCAACGCCTCTCCCACGAGGAGGGCATCAACCTGGCCGGCATCAAACGCATCATCGAGCTGGAGAACCGGGTCGACGCGCTGCGCGCGCGCCTGGCCGAGCTGGACGCCACCGTTGCGCAGGTGATCGCCGAGGCGGCGCGGCGCGAGGCCGAGGTGCGCGCGTCGTACCGGCGCGACCTCGTTCCGGTGAACCCCACCAACGTCGTCGTCTGGCGGCAGCCGAGGACGTGACCGTGGCGCCCGCTGCGGCCTGACCGCCCAGAGCGAACACGCCTGGCGCGGCGGGGGTTGGGTGCGGCAGGGTGCGCGCCATGGATCTTCTCGTCATCGGTGGCACTGTGTTCGTCGGCCGGGCCGTCGTTGCGGAGGCGCTCGCGCGCGGCCATCACGTCACGGTGTTCCACCGCGGGCAGCACGGGGAGGACGCCCACCCCGACGCCGAGCACCTCCACGGCGACCGGGCGACCGACCTCGCGCTGCTCGACGGCCGCCGCTGGGACGCCGTCGTGGACACGTGCGGGTTCGACGCCGGCGCGGTCGGTGCGTCGGCGCGGCACCTGGCCGGCTCGGTCGGTCACTACGGCTTCGTCTCGTCGGTGTCGGCGTACCGCGACTGGCCCGCCGTTGCCGTGAACGAGTCCGGCACGGTCAAGGAAGGCGACGACGAGGATCACTACGGCGCCGGCAAGGTCGCCGCCGAACGCGCCGCGGAGGCCGTCCTCCCTGGCCGGGTCCTCGTCACGAGACCAGGCATCATCGTCGGCCCGTACGAGAACATCGGCCGCCTGCCGTTCTGGCTGCGGCGCATCGCGCAGGGCGGCGAGGTGCTCGCGCCCGGCGAGCCGGGCGAGCCGCGGCAATGGGTCGATGCGCGCGACCTCGCGGCGTTCCATCTCACCGCCGCCGAGAACGGCGTCACCGGCGTCTTCAACGCGGTCGGGCCGCCCGCGCAGTTCACCATGGCCGAGCTGCTCGACACCTGCCGCGGCGTGACCGGGTCGGACGCGACGTTCACCTGGGTCGACGGCGAGCGGATCGCGAAGGCCGGTCTCGCGCCGTGGACCGATCTGCCGCTCTGGCTCTGGGACGCGGCCGACGACGTGAGCCAGGCCTGGCACGTCGACGTGAGCAAGGCCCGCGCGGCCGGTCTCACCGCGCGCCCGATGCGCGATACCGTCGCGGACACCTGGGCCTGGGTGCAGGCTGGTGCCGACCTCGGCGGCTACCGCAGCCAGTACGCCGTAACCGACCTCGACGGTGAAAAGGAGCGCGCCGCCCTCGCCGGCTCCCGTTAGGGTCAAGGACCGTGACCGACCGCGAACGGCTCCTCGCCCTCATCCGCGACCAGGCCGTCGTGCCCGGCCGGGTGACGCTCTCCAGCGGCCGCGAGGCCGACTACTACCTCGACTGCCGCCGCATCACGCTGTCCGGTACGGCCGCGCCGCTCGTCGGCACTGTCCTCCTCGACCTCACCGCCGACCTCGACTACGACGCCGTCGGCGGCCTCACCATGGGCGCCGACCCGGTCGCGACGGCGATGCTGCACGCCGCCGCCGCGCGCGGGCGGACGCTCGACGCGTTCGTCGTCCGCAAGGAGGCGAAGGCGCACGGGTTGCAGCGCCGGATCGAGGGACCGGACGTGACCGGCCGCCGGGTCCTCGTCGTCGAGGACACGAGTACGACGGGTGGCTCGCCACTCGCGGCGGTGCAGGCGTTGCGCGAGGCGGGCGCGGACGTCGTCGCGGTCGCGACGATCGTCGACCGCGCGACCGGGGCCGGGGAAAAGATCGCCGCCGAGGGCCTCGAGTACCGCTATGCGTACGGCCTCGACGAGCTCGGGCTCGCTTAGCCGAGGTCGTTGCGCCGCGGGCGCGGCCCGGCCACGCTGTCGGCCATGGCCGCGTTCCTCGTGCTCGTCGCGATCGCGACGGTCGTCGGGCTGGTCGTCTGGGCCGCGGTGGCGGCGTACCAGAAGAACAAGCGGCGCGTGGCAGCGCTCTACAACCTCACCCTCGCCAAGGGCTGGCAGTTCAGCGGCACGGACCCGTACAACCTGCCCGCGAGATGGGACGACGCGCCGTTCGGCAAGGGCTACGCGCGCCGCGCGCAGAACGTCATCACCGGCGAGGTCGCCGGCCACCACATGATCGGGTTCGACTACACGTACAAGGAAGACTCGCGCGACAGCAACGGCAACTCGACGACCACGACGTACCACTACGCGGTCTGCGCGCTCGCGATGCCGTGCGCCCTGCCCGAGCTCCAGGTCGCGCCCGAGGGTGTGTTCTCGCGGCTCGGGATCATGCTCGGGATGGAGGACATCGAGCTGGAGAGCGAGGACTTCAACCGCCGCTTCCGGGTGCGGTGTCCCGACCCGAAGCTCGCGATGGACGTGCTGTCACCGCGCACGATGGAGCTACTGCTCGGCGTCGGCAAGATCCACTTCCGGTTCGCCGGTCACGAGATCGTCGACTACGAGACCGGCTCCCTCACCGCCGCCGATCTCCTCAACCGCACCGCCGTCCTCGCCAAGGTCCTCGCCGGCGTGCCCGCGTTCGTCTGGAAGGACCACGGCGGTCGGCCGTTCACTCCGTCGCCGGGGAGCCACGCGTGAGCCTCACCGCGAAAGTCGTCATCGGGGCGGTACTGGTCTTCGCGCTGCTCGTCATCGCGAGCTACAACCGGTTCGTCCGGCAGCGCAACCTCGTCGAGGAGTCGTGGCGGCAGGTCGACGTCGAGCTGCGCCGCCGCTACGACCTCATCCCCAACCTCGTCGAGACCGTCAAGGGCTACGCCGCCCACGAGCAGCGGGTCTTCGAGGCCGTCGTCGCCGCGCGGTCGGCCGCGCAGGCGCCGTCGCCGTCGCGCGCCGCGCAGGGCGAGGACGAGACGGCGTTGACGCGGAGCCTGCGTGGGCTGTTCGCGGTCGCCGAGGGCTACCCGTTGCTCAAGGCCGACCAGCACTTCCGCGAGCTGCAGGCACAACTCGCCGAGACCGAGGACCGGATCGCAGCGGCGCGGCGGTTCTACAACGCGAACGTCCGCGCGTACGACACCCGCATCGACGCGTTCCCGTCCTCGGTCGTCGCCTGGGTGAGCGGCTTCAAGAAGGCCGAGTACTTCGAGGTCGAGGAGTCCGCGGTCCGCGGACCCATCGACGTGAACCTGACCTAGTGCGTGTCTGACGGATCATCGGCCTGCTCCGCGACGCCCGGACCGCGCGTCGCGGC
>CBQZLL010000181.1:0-6569 GCA_967749945.1 uncultured Frankiaceae bacterium | reverse complement strand
GTACCCGTTGCGCTCGTCGTTCCGGCCGTCGTACAACATGGCGGTCAACCTGGTCGGATCCGTTGGGAGAGAGCGGGCACGGGGGCTACTGGAGTCGTCGTTCGCGCAGTTCCAGGCGGACAAGGCGGTCGTCGGCCTGGCCCGGCAGGTCGCGCGGAACCAGGAGGCCTTGCGTGGCTACGCCGAGGCGATGACCTGCCACCTCGGCGACTTCGCCGAGTACGCGCGGCTGCGCGTCGCGCTGACCGAACGCGAGGCCGCGCTCGCCCGCGACTCGGCCGCGCAACGACGGCTCGCGGCCGTACGGTCGCTGGAGCAGCTCCGGATCGGCGACGTCGTCCGGGTGCCCGCCGGTCGTCGCGCGGGGCTCGCCGTCGTGCTCGACCCGGGTCTGTCGACGAGCGAGGACCCGCGTCCCGTCGTGCTGCTCGAGGACAAGCAGGTGAAGCGGTTGTCGCTCGTCGAGTTCGCGTCGGCGGTCGAGCCGCTCGGCCGGGTCAAGGTTCCGCGGAACTTCAACGCGCGGTCGCCGCAGGCGCGGCGCGACCTCGCGTCGTCATTGCGTGCGCTTGGTCTCGCGCCCGGTGGCGAGCGCCAGCGCCGGGCGCGTTCGGCCGCCGCCGACGACGCGGAGCTCGCGCGGCTGCGGCGCGAGCTGCGCGCGCACCCGTGCCACGGCTGCGCCGAACGCGAGGACCACGCGCGCTGGGCGGAGCGCTCGCAGAAGTTGCGCCGCGACACCGACGCGCTGCAGGAGAAGGTGCGCGGACGGACGGGGTCGATCGCACGGACCTTCGACCGGGTCGTCGCGTTGCTCGAGTCCCTGGGCTACGTGGCCGGCGACGCGGTCACCGCCTCCGGGGCGCAGCTCGCGCAGGTCTACAACGAAGCCGACCTGCTCGTCGTGGAGTGCCTGCGCTCGGGCATGTGGGACGCGTTGACGCCACCCGAGCTGGCCTCGTGCGTGTCGGTACTCGTGTACGAGGCGCGCGGCCCGGCCGAGACCGCGCCGAAGATCCCCGGCGGCGCGGTACGCGCGACCCTGGCCGAGATGGTGCGGCAGTGGGCGCGGCTCAAGGAGGCCGAGGAGGACCAGCGCCTCGACTTCCTCCGCGAGCCGGACCCGGGCTTCGCGTGGGCGGCATACCGCTGGGCGGCGGGCGCGCGCCTCGACGCGGTGCTCACCGAGAGCGACCTCACGGCAGGTGATTTCGTCCGATGGGCGAAGATGCTTCTCGACCTGCTCGCGCAGGTGGCGGACGTCGCGGCCGAGGACAGCCCGGTACGCGACACCGCCAGGTCCGCGCTCGGCGCGCTGCGCCGCGGCGTGGTCGCCTACTCGTCCGTCGTCTAGCTCGGAAGGCCCGCCGTGCGTCGCCTCGTCGTCCCGTTCGCCGCCGTCGCCGTGCTCGCGGCTCCGGCGATCGCGTACGCCTCGCCAGACGCGTGCCCGCCCGGCGTGGCCGCGACGCAGGGCACCAACCCGACGTACGCCGAGATCTCCGGTTACCTCACCCAAGCCGCGTCCGACCACGACGTGCCGGTGCAGGTGCTGCGCGCGATCGCGTACCAGGAGTCGCAGTGGCGACAGTTCGAGAACGGCACCGTCCTCGTGTCGTCCGACTCGGTCTGCGGCCTCGGCATCATGCAGGTCACCGCCGACGGCCGCGACGACGCCGCGCAGCTCGCCAGCGACGCGGCGTACAACGTCCAGGTCGGCGCGGGGATCTTGCACGACAAGTGGGTGGAGAGCCAGACCACGCCACCACCGACGGACTACCCGGCCGACGACCCGCACGCGCTGGAGAACTGGTACTACGCGCTCTGCCTCTACAACGGCTGCTCGGGCAGCGACACGTATGCCGCGAAGGTCGCGGAGACCGTGGCCGACCCGTTCCGCCGGGTCGTCGTCGCGGGGATCAAGCCGTACCTGCCGATCGGCGGCTTCACCAAGCCGTCCGAGGCGAAGTCCGACTACGACTTCCCCGACGCGTTCCAGGCGCGGCTGTCACCGCACGACTTCGTCTTCTACGACCACACCACCGGCGTGGTCAGCGCGATCGTGCCCGCGCCGACGCACGACGACCGCTCGGCACCGCCGACGATCGAGTACGGCCCGGGGACCTACGGACCGGACGGGCCGTACGTCACGTGCTCGGTGTCCTGCGGCGGGTGGCGGCTCGCCGAGACGCGTGGCATCGCCGGGCGCGCGCACTGGACCCTGAGCCAGGGCACCGAGGGCGCCCGGGTCACCTGGGCACCGCCGCTGCCCCGGACCGGGCTCTACCGGGTGTCGGCGTTCGTGCCCGACGTGGCCGGTGCGGAGCCGATGGGGACAGCGACGTACCACCTTGGCGCCGCCACCATCGCGGTCGACCAGCCCAGCTCCGTGGGCACGTGGGCGGCGCTCGGCGACCGGTCGCTGGTGCCGGGCGCGACGGTGTGGGTCAACGATGTGAGCGGGGTCTCGGGTCGGCGGCTCGTCGCCGATGCGATGCGCTTCGCCGTGCTCACGAAGCTCGACCTGACCGCGAGCACGAGCACGGTGACGTACGGCCACGCCGCGACGCTGACCGCGCGGCTGACCCACCTCGGCACGACGACGGGCCTGTCCGGCAAGGCGGTCAAGGTCTACAAGCGCAAGGCCGGGGTGACGGCGTGGACGTACGTCGGCCGGTACGTCACCAACTCGGCTGGCGCCGTCGCCGTCCCGGTCGCGCCGTCGGTGAACGCGGAGTACCAGGCGACGTTTGCCGCGGCGACGGCGGACTTCGTCTCGTCGGCCAGCGTCGTCCGCCGGATCAACGTCCGTACCCGCGTCGCCGCGTCGCTGTCGCGGACGACCGTGCCGCGCAACGTCGCGGTGACCGCGTCGACGTCGGTCGCGCCGTCGCACGCGGGGCAGACGGTGATCCTCCAGCGCTACTACTCCGGCGCCTGGCACAACGCGCTGTCGAAGACGCTCAACTCGTCGAGTGCGGCGGCGTTCACCTTCTCGAAGTCGATCGCGGGGACGTACACGTACCGCGTCTACAAGCCCGCCGACGCCGACCACGTCGCGTCCTGGAGTGTGACGCTGACGCTGAAGGTCACGTGACGCTCGCGGAGACGCTCGGCGCGCTGGTCGGCCCCGACCGGGTGTCCGAGGATGCGGCCGAGCGACGCGCCCACGCGCGGGACTGCTGGCCGCGGCTCGCGCTCGCCGAACGGGCCGGGGTCGCGTCGCCGGAGCCGGACGTCGTCGTCCGGCCGCGGTCGACCGACGACGTCGCGGCGGTGCTGCGGTGGGCGTCGGCGGAGGGCGTCCCGGTCACGCCGTACGGCGCCGGGTCGGGTGTCGTCGGCGGCGCGGTCGCCGTCCGTGGCGGCGTGCTGCTCGACCTGTCCGGGCTGTCCGGGCTCGTCGACCTCGACGACGTGTCGGGCGTTGCGACGTTCCGGGCCGGAACCCTTGGTCCAGACGTGGAGGCCGCGGTCAACGCGCGTGGCTGGACGGTCGGCCACTTCCCGTCGTCGATCATGTGCTCGACCGCCGGCGGCTGGGTGGCGGCCCGCGGTGCGGGCCAGTGCTCGACCCGGTACGGCAAGGCCGCGGACCTCGTCGTCGCGATCGAGGCGGGGCTGCCCGACGGCACGATCTGGCGTACGACGCCCGCGCCGCGTACTGCCGCCGGACCCGACCTGTGGCGGCTGCTCGCGGGCGCGGAGGGGACGCTCGGCGTCGTCACCGAGGTGACGTTCCGGCTCTCGCCGCTGCCGGCCGTACGCCGCTTCGGCGGGTGGCTGTTCCCGTCATTACCCGCCGGGCTCGACGCGCTGCGCGACGTGATGCGCACGGGAGCACGACCCGCCGTGCTGCGGCTCTACGACGCGCTCGACACGACGCTCGTGCTGGGCCGCGAGGGCGGCGTCCTGCTCGTGACGGTGTGCGAAGGCGACGCCGACGTCGTCGCCGCCGAGGAGGCGGTGCTCCGGCGATGCTGCGCGGCCGCGACCGACCTCGGCGCGGAGCCTGGCGAGCACTGGTGGGCGCACCGGTACGACGTGTCGTTCAACCTGCCGCGCGTCCTCGCGGGCGAGCTCCTCGGCCCGCACGGCGTCGCCGACACGATCGAGGTCGCGGCGCTCTGGGCGCGGTTGCCCGAGGTGTACGGCGCGATGCACGCGGCGATGTCCGCGCACGCGTCGGTGGTCTTCGCGCACGTCTCGCACTGCTACCCCGAGGGCGCGTCGATCTACTGGTCGTTCGCGACCGACGCCGCGTCGCCGGAAGACGCGCTCGCGCGCTACGACGCGGTCTGGACCGCCGCGATGACCGCGTGCCGCGCGGCGGGCGGCACGATCGCGCACCACCACGGCATAGGCCAGGCGCGGGCGCCGTGGCTCGCCGCCGAGCTGGGCGCGGGGTGGGACGTCCTGCGCGCGGTGAAAGCCGCGCTCGACCCGTCGGGCATCTGCAACCCGGGAAAGCTGGGGCTGTGACGCTCCCGACCATCACCGTGCGCACCGACCCGGTGCCGCGGCACGACGACCCGCTGGCCCAGGCGAGCCTGTGTTCGCTGTGCCCCAAGCTCTGCCGCCCGACCTGCCCGGTGCAGCACGCGACCGGACGCGAGGCCGTCGCGCCGTGGCGGATCTCGGACGCCGTCGTCCGTGGCGTCTCGTCCGGCTGGACGCTGCCACTCGCCGAACAGGTCGCGTCGTGCACCGGCTGTCTCGCGTGCGCGTCCCCATGCCTGCCCGGGACGAACCTGCCCGAGGAGTCGCGCGCCGCGCGCGCGGCCGCGGCGAATGCCGGCGCTGTGCTGCCCGCGGCGATCCGTGTGCGGGAGCGCATTGCCGCATCGGGAACGCCCCGGCGCTGGTCGCCCCCGGACGTGCCCGGCGAGGGCACCAGGCTGTTCCTCGGCTGCCCGTCGTCGCCGGAGATCGCGGCGGCGGCGCTCGCCCTGTTCGCCGCGGCGGGGGAGCCGATCTCGTGCGCTGCGGACGAACGGTGCTGCGGCGCGGTACCGCACGACCTCGGGCTCGCGCCGGAGGCCACCGCGCTCGCGACCGCGGCGGGGGAGTCGTTGGCTGGTGCGGACCGCGTCGTCGTCGCGTCGCCCGGGTGCGCGCGGATGATGCGCGAGGAGTGGCCGCGGTTGGGGCTCGCGTCGCCGCCGGTCGTCACCGCGGTCGAATGGCTCGCGTCCGTCGTCTCCACGCTGGCCGTAACGGGCGCTGCGGGCGTGGCCGCGTGGCACCCACCGTGTGTCCTGTCCCGCGGCCTGGGTGTCGTCGAGGAGCCGTTGCGCGTCCTGGCCGCGCTCGGCTACGAGGTCCGCGAGACCGCGGCCGCGCGGTGCTCCGGCGCGGGGGCGGCATACCCGATGGTCGACGCGGACGGTGCCGCGTCGGTTGCCGCCGTACGTCGCGCGGAGCTCGACGCGCTCGGTGCCCCGGCCGTCACCGCGTGCCCGTCGGCCGGGCGCGCGCTCGGCGCGACCGACTTGCTCGTGCTCACCGCGTCGCGGCTGGCCGGCTGATGGCGCACCCGCTGGGCGAAGCCGTACTCGTCGTTCTCGACCGCGACGCCGCGACGGCCGACGCGATGGCCGAGCTCGAAGCGGGCCTGCGGGCGCGCGGTGTCACGTATCGCCGGACCACCGACGCGCGGCACGAGATCGAGGCGGGCGCCCGGTTCCTCGTGCACTGCGGCGGGCAGGCGTCGTTGATCCGCTGGCTGCCCGCAGGCGTCGACACCGACGTCGTCGTCGGGCTGTTCCCGGGCGGCGCGGCGAACGACTTCGCGCGCACGTTCGGCCTCGACACGAACGGCGAAGCGACCGCGCTGCTGCTGTCCAGCGACCGCGTCCTGCGCGTCGACGTCGGGGTCGCGACGGTAGGCGGGGCGGAGACCTACGTCTTCAACCACGCAGTGGTCGGGCTCGGGGCCGGGCTGCGCGGTCGCGGGCCACGCGCGCTCCTGGGCTGGTACCGCGCGATGCTGCTCCATCGGAAGCGGACGTACGACGTCGACATGACGTTCGCCGAGTACCACGCCGACGCCGTGCAGATCCGGCTCTCGAACGGCCAGTACGCGTATAGGGGGCTACACGTCGCGCCGACGGCGCTGCCCGACGACGGGGCGTGGGACGTGCAGGTGTGGTCGGGGCCGCGGTCGCTGCCCTTCACGCTGCAGCCGACGATGCTGCGCGGCGAGCACCTGCCGCACGAGCACGTGACGCAGTGGCGGCAGAAGCGCGCCGAGGTCGTCGCGACGCCGCCCGCGCCCGTCGCGGTCGACGACGTCGTGGTGGGGCGGACGCCCGCGACCTTCGAGCTGAAGCCAAAGGCGCTGCGCCTGAAGATCTAGGCGTGCGCTCGTAGGGCGTGGCGAAACGCTCGTCGCAGCGTGCTTCGCCAGCCCACATCTCGTGATCTTGGCGATGTTCTGCACGCATATGGTGCACAACCTCGCCAAGATCACGAAGTTGTGGGATGGCCGAACCGATCCGGGCCGTTTCGCCACGCCCTAGGTGTCCTGACCGGACAGGTTGTTGACGTTTGTTATGCGGCGAGGCGGC